>NZ_CP172880.1:2495000-2706162 GCF_050529075.1 Enterococcus sp. DIV0175 | reverse complement strand
AAGGCTTCCTCCTTCATTAAAAAGTGAATAACTAGTACTAATTTAGCATTTTTTCAGATAGTTTTCCACAGAAAGAAAAGAAAAAAATAAATTTATTTGTATTATCCACAAAATCCACGTCAGAAAAAAAAAGAAAATCACAAGAGAGGAAAAAGTTTATCCACAGGAGTAATCAACAGGTGGATAAGTCAGCTAATAAAAAAGTTTTTAACAAGCAAGTGTGGATAAAAAAGGTAATATTTATAAGTGATTGAATAAACAATTCACAGAAAAGAGAGAGTCTGTGGATTTCTTTTTTTACATGTGTTTATTCTGTGTAAAAAATGGGCTAAAAAAATTGTGGATAATTGTTGTTGATAACTTTTTCCACAAAAAAATCACACAGCAAAAAATAATGTTGTGGATAAGTTTTAAGAGAGTTAATATTATTTTATATTGACAAAACAGCATTCTAGTCGGTATACTATCAAAGTATGTCTGTGTTTATAATTAGATAAGAAATTTTGGAGGTGGAATACATGAAAAGAACATACCAACCAAATAAACGTAAACGTCAAAAAGTTCACGGATTCCGTAAACGTATGAGTACTAAAAATGGACGTCGTGTTTTAGCAAGCCGTCGTCGTAAAGGAAGAAAAGTTCTTTCAGCTTAGGCCACTGGGGTTTCAGTGGTTTTTTTTATGCCCTTTTTTAGGGAAATGATGAACTGATAACAGTAAATATGGTATGATGGTTCACGTAAGTGAGAGATAGAAAAGGAAAGAAAACTAATGAAAAAAGCGTATCGAGTAAAAAAAGAACGAGAGTTTCAAGCCGTCTTTAAAACAGGGGCTTCCTTTGCTAACCGTAAGTTTGTTGTTTACCGATTAGATAAAAAAGACCAACCTCATTTTAGAGTAGGACTTTCAGTAGGTAAAAAAGTTGGAAATGCAGTCTCCCGCAATGATGTAAAAAGAAAGATTCGTGCAGCGATTTATTCTTTTAAAGATGAAATCGATCCAGAATTAGACTTTATTGTAATTGCAAGACCAAGTGTTAAAGGACTGACTTACGATGAGATTCGCTCAAATTTAGTCCATGTCTTAAAGCTTGCAAAAATAATCGATAGAGAGGTAACGAGTACGTGAAGAAATACAAACGTTTACTTTTGATGGCTGGCATAATTAGTTTAGTTGTCATCTTGTCTGGTTGTGGAACTGGAGAAGTGAGTGCACAAAGTACAGGAATTTGGGATCGCTACATTGTTTATAATTTTGCTCAAGCGATTAAAGGCTTATCATTTGGGAATGCTGGAATCGGGATTATTCTATTTACATTAGTGATTCGGGTAATTTTATTACCATTAATGCATTTTCAAACAAAAAGTATGCGCAAAACACAAGAAGTTCAACCGAAATTAAAAGAGCTACAACAGAAATATTCTTCTAAAGATCCTGAGACTCAAAGCAAATTGAGAGAAGAACAACAACGGCTTTACGCTGAAAATGGTGTAAATCCATACGCTGGATGTCTTCCTTTGTTGGTACAAATGCCAATCTTGATGGCATTATGGCAATCAATTTCTCGTGTACCAGAATTAAAACAGGGACATTTTCTTTGGCTTAATTTAGGTGAAGCAGATCCAACATTTATTTTGCCAATTTTAGCTGCAATTTTTACTTTTGCAAGTACTTACTTATCTAGTATGAGTCAAATTGAGTCAAACCCAACAACAAAAATTATGAGTTTTGCTATGCCAGTGATGATTTTAGTTATGGGTGTTAACTTAGCAAGTGGTCTTTCATTATACTGGGTAGTTTCAAATGCCTTTCAAGTTGTTCAGACATTGTTGATTAATAATCCGTTTAAGATCCGTAAAGAACGTGAAGAAGTAGCAATGAAGATTCGTGAAAAAGAAAAAGCGTTGAAAAAAGCCACAAGTCCTAAGAAAAAACGTAAAAAATAAGGGAGGTAATGCTAATGCCGATTTATAAAGCTGCAACAGTAGATGAAGCCATTCAAAATGGTTTGAATCAGTTAGGTTTGACTAAAGATCAAGTTGAACTTGAGATACTTGACGAAGGAAAAAAAGGTTTCCTTGGAATGGGCCGTAAAGATGCTCAAGTGTCTATTGAGCCATCTGTTAGTGAAACTATTTCAGAAGTAGTGGAAGAAACAGTTGAAGACGTTCTAGAAGAAACTCCTGTAGAAATCACAGTGATTGATGAATTTGAAGTAGAGTCAGAAGAAAGTTCAGTAGAACAAGAATTAAGTGACTTGGATGATGAAGCAGCTTTAACGGAATTGGCACTTTATCTTACTGAAATTTCTAAACATTTGGACGCGCCTGCTCTGGTAAAAATGGAGAGAGAAGCAAACTTAGTTGTTTTTCACTTAGAAACACAAAAACAAGGAATTTTAATTGGTAAACATGGGAAGACACTGAATGCTTTGCAGTATTTAGCACAAGTATTTATCCATCGGGTGGCTACAAACAAATTATCAATTGTTGTTAATGTAGGAAACTACCGTGAAAAGCGCCAAGAAATTATTCAGCGTTTAGCTGAGCGAACAGCTGATAAAGTCATTCGTACAGGTCAGCCAGTATTTTTAGAACCAATGCCGGCTTTTGAACGAAAACAGATTCATGCAGCACTAAGTAAAAATGACGGAGTAAAAACACACTCTGAAGGTGAAGAGCCTTATCGATATTTAGTTGTTGAGCCAGCAAAAAGATTCTATTAAAGTGAAATAAAAATCAAAAAGGAAATGTCAGAAGTCAGTTGACTTGTGACATTTCCTTTTTTGTTTCTATATATAGAAGATAATAAAAAAAAGAACACTAAAATAATTTTTTTATGGCTAAATGGTGTGAAGAAATAAAATCAGATTGACAAAATTTTTTAAACCAAGTATATTTTACTAGAAATCATTCTTATCGAAGTATACGATCGTAGTAGTCTAACTTTGATAAAAAGAAGTACAAGGCATTTGCTTTGTACTTTTTTGCTTAAAAATAAGGTTAGAGACTAGTCAATCAAAAGAACTTGATTCATTTTTAGAAATGTGATAGTCTATGACAAGAATTTAATCAAGAACAAGCAGTCAAAGTGCTAAGTTCACCTTTTTATGTAAAGGGTGGAGTGGGCGCTTTTTTTGTGCGTAAAATTAAAGGAGAAGTGAAAAAATGGCTGAAATTACTTTGGAGTTTGACACAATCGCAGCAATCTCAACGCCACCAGGTGAAGGTGCAATTAGTATTGTACGCTTGAGTGGTGATCATGCAGTTCAAATTGCCAATAAAGTTTATCGTAGTGGAACAAAAACTTTACTCGAAGTACCTAGCCACACGATTCATTATGGTCATATAGCTGATCCAAAAGATAATCATCTAGTGGATGAAGTGATGGTCTCAGTAATGTTAGCACCGAAAACTTTTACTCGTGAAGATGTGGTTGAAATTAATTGTCATGGTGGGATTGTTGTAGTCAATCAGGTACTTCAGCTTTTACTTAGAGAGGGTGCGCGTCTAGCGGAGCCAGGAGAATTTACAAAGCGTGCATTTTTAAATGGACGGGTGGATTTGTCACAAGCAGAAGCTGTCATGGATTTAATTCGTGCAAAAACAGATAAGGCAATGGACCTAGCAATTAATCAATTAGATGGAAATCTTTCTTCATTAATTCGTGCATTGCGCCAAGAAATTTTAGAAACGTTAGCACAAGTTGAAGTCAATATTGATTATCCAGAATATGATGATGTTGAAGAAATGACAACTAAATTATTACTTGAAAAAGCGCAAATGGTTCATCAAAAAATTGAAGAGCTATTGGCAACTTCAAAACAAGGAAAAGTTTTACGAGAAGGGCTAAGCACAGCAATTATTGGACGCCCTAACGTAGGGAAATCAAGTTTGCTAAATCATTTATTGCGAGAAGAAAAAGCAATTGTAACTGATATTGCCGGAACGACACGTGATGTGATTGAAGAATATGTCAATGTTCGGGGGGTACCTTTGAAATTGATTGATACAGCTGGAATTCGTGAGACGGATGATGTTGTAGAACGAATTGGTGTAGAAAGAAGTAGAAAAGCTTTGTCTGAATCTGATTTGATTTTATTAGTTTTAAATCAAAGTGAAGCTCTAACAGCAGAAGATGAACAATTATTAGAAGCAACCAGTGGATTAAAGAGAATCATTCTTTTAAATAAAACTGATCTACCCGCAAAAATTGAACTAGATAAACTAGCAACATTTATTAATCATGAACCTGTTTTTCCAGTTTCAGTCACAAACAATGATGGTTTGGATCAATTAGAACTCGCTATTACTGAACTGTTTTTCGGTGGGAAAACAGGCGAGAAAGATGCAACTTATGTTTCAAATACGCGACATATCGCATTATTAGAAAAAGCAGCTATTTCATTAGATGAAGTGGTCACAGGAATAGAGGCTGGTATGCCTGTTGATTTAGTTCAAATCGATATGACACGTTGTTGGGACTATCTTGGAGAAGTAGTTGGAGATAGTGTCCAAGATGAATTGATAACACAGTTATTTAGTCAATTTTGTTTAGGAAAATAGAGGAGGAACATCTTTTGAATCAATATCAAGCAGAGTCGTATGATGTCATCGTTGTTGGAGCAGGGCATGCTGGATCTGAAGCAGCGTTAGCCTCGGCTAGACTAGGATCGAAAACATTGCTATTAACAATTAATTTGGATATGGTTGCATTTATGCCTTGTAATCCATCAGTAGGCGGACCAGCTAAAGGAGTGGTTGTTCGTGAGATTGATGCTTTAGGCGGAGAAATGGGAAAAAATATTGACAAAACGTACATTCAAATGAGAATGTTGAATACCGGAAAAGGACCTGCAGTTCGTGCTTTGCGCGCACAAGCTGACAAGCATGCCTATGCCTCAGAAATGAAACATACCATTGAAAAAGAACCTAATTTGACGCTACGACAAGGAATTGTTGAAGAAATAATTGTTGAAGAGGGTGTTTGTCGTGGCGTCGTTACCTCTACAGGCGCACGTTATAGCGCGAAAGCTGTTGTTATCACAGCTGGAACAGCTCTTCGTGGTGAAATTATTATTGGTGAATTAAAATATTCATCAGGTCCAAATAACTCACAGCCATCAGTAGGCTTAGCCAATAATCTAAAGGAATTAGGGTTTAAGATTGAACGATTTAAAACAGGAACACCACCACGTGTAAAATCAAGTACAATTGATTATTCAGTCACAGAAGAACAACCTGGTGATGAAAAACCTAATCATTTTAGTTTTAGCACACCTGATAGTGCATATAAAATTGATCAAGAGCCTTGTTGGTTAACTTACACTGGTGAATCAACGCATCAAATTATTCGTGACAATTTACATCGTGCACCGATGTTTACTGGAATTGTTGAAGGTGTGGGCGCACGTTACTGCCCTTCAATTGAAGATAAAATTGTTCGCTTTGCTGATAAACCACGTCACCAATTGTTTTTAGAGCCAGAAGGATTAAATACAGAAGAAGTATACGTCCAAGGGCTATCCACATCGTTACCAGAAGATGTTCAAGTAGATGTATTGCATTCAATTGCTGGTTTGGAAAAAGTGGAAATGATGCGTACGGGATATGCCATTGAGTATGATGTCATTGAGCCACATCAATTACGTCCAACACTTGAAACAAAAGTAATTGAAAACTTGTATACAGCTGGTCAAACAAACGGAACAAGTGGGTATGAGGAAGCGGCAGGTCAAGGTCTGATTGCTGGAATCAATGCATCATTAAAAGTCCAAGAAAAAGATCCTTTCGTAATTAAACGTAGTGATGGCTATATTGGTGTGATGATTGATGATTTGGTGACAAAAGGAACAAATGAACCTTATCGTTTACTTACTTCTCGTGCCGAGTATCGTTTGATTTTACGACATGACAATGCAGATTTACGTTTGACTGAAATGGGTCATCAAATTGGATTAGTAAAAGAAGAACAATATGATTCTTACCTATCGAAGAAAGCAGCGGTTGAGCAAGAAATTAAACGATTAATGAGCATTCGAATCAAGCCAACAGAGGAAGTCCAAGCTTTCTTGAGTAGCATTGAAGCAGCACCATTAAAAGATGGTGTCTTGGCAAGTGATTTCTTGAAACGTCCAGAGATTTCTTACGCAGATTTGTTAAAATTTATTCCAGAAAATGATGCACTGACACATAAAGAAATTGAACAAGTTGAAATTCAAATTAAATATGAAGGTTACATCAAAAAAGCCATGGAAAAAGTTGAAAAATTAAAACGTATGGAAGCTAAAAAAATTCCAAAAAATATCGACTACGCAGCAATCAATGGTTTAGCTACAGAAGCAAAACAAAAATTACAAAAAATTCAACCTGAAACAATTGCGCAAGCAAGTCGAATTAGTGGTGTAAATCCTGCCGATTTGAGTATTCTGATGGTCTATATCGAACAGGGGAAGATTGCGAAAGTTAACGCATCTGCCCAATAAATTTTTAAAATAAAAAGAGAACTTGAGCTGTAATAATTTATATACTTGCTCGAGTTCTTTTTTGTTCGTTTTTTAGTGCGAATTTTTTTAAGATTGTCCAAGGAAGCATTGCAAGAAAAAGAAAATTGCGTTAAAGTAGGAGAAGATTCTGTGAAACAATTTCTGTTTCACAATGAAAGGACTAATTATGACACCAGAAGAATTTCGCCAAGCATTAGCAGAAAAACAAATTCATTTATCAGATCATCAGATGGAGCAATTTGCCACGTATTTTAAAACACTAGTTGAGTGGAATGAAAAAATGAATTTAACAGCTATTACAGATGAAAATGAAGTGTATTTGAAACATTTTTATGATTCACTGACACTGGCTTTTGAAGTTGACTTTACCGAGAAGCTTTCTTTGTGTGATGTTGGATCAGGCGCAGGCTTTCCAAGTATTCCATTAAAAATTGTTTTTCCAGAGCTACAAATTACAATTGTTGACTCATTAAATAAACGAATTACTTTCTTAACAGAATTAACTAACTTATTAGGTATTAGTGCTTCTTTATACCATGATCGCGCAGAAACATTTGGGCAAAACATAGAATTTCGTGAATCTTTTGACTTAGTTACTGCAAGAGCTGTTGCTAGATTAAACGTATTGGCAGAATTATGTATGCCACTAGTCAAGTTAGGTGGTCATTTTTATGCATTAAAAGCTGCTAAAAGTGAAGAAGAATTGACTGAAGCAAAACATGCAATTGCTATCTTGGGTGGTAAATTTATCAAGGAGACAGCAGTTGATCTGCCAAAAATTTCGGATCAACGTCATATTCTTACTATAGAAAAGAAAAAAGTCACACCAAAAAAATATCCAAGAAAACCTGGATTGCCTAATAAGCAACCCATTAAGTAGGAGGAGAAGAGATGGCACAAATTATATCTGTTGCAAACCAAAAAGGTGGAGTTGGTAAAACGACAACTACAGTTAATCTAGGTGCTTGTCTTGCTAGCCTAGGAAAAAAAGTACTCTTAGTTGATATGGATGCGCAAGGAAATGCTACTAGCGGTGTGGGTGTCCGAAAACCGGATGTTAAGCAAGACATTTACGATGTATTGGTGAATGAATTGCCAATTGCAGAAGCAACGATTGTAACAGAACATGAAAATTTAAATATCGTGCCTGCTACTCTCCAATTAGCTGGAGCAGAAATTGAATTAACTTCTATGATGGCTAGAGAATCTCGATTAAAAGGTTCTTTAGCAGAAGTAAAGAATCAATATGATTATATTTTGATTGATTGCCCGCCTTCTTTAGGTCACTTAACAATCAATTCTTTTACTGCTAGTGATGCAATTTTAATACCTGTCCAGTGTGAGTATTATGCTTTAGAAGGCTTAAGCCAATTACTTAATACCGTTCGTTTAGTACAAAAACATTTTAACCCCGACTTAGAAATTGCTGGCGTTTTATTAACGATGTATGATGCAAGAACGAACCTTGGGACAGAAGTTGTGGAAGAAGTTCGTAAGTATTTCCGTGAAAAAGTCTATGATACGATTATTCCAAGAAATGTTCGTTTATCAGAAGCACCAAGTCATGGTCTACCAATTATTGACTACGATCCACGTTCTCGAGGAGCAGAAGTTTACCAAGCATTGGCAAAGGAAGTGGTTGATCGTGAAGAAAAATAAAGGCCTAGGTCGAGGAATCAACGCGCTATTTCAGGATTTAGAAAATTTAGAAAGTGTTGATGTAAAAGACGAAGCAGTTATTCAATTACCTTTGAACGAGCTACGTCCTAATCCTTATCAACCACGAAAAACGTTTGAAGAAGTATCTCTACAGGAGCTAGCTAATTCAATTGAACAATCGGGTGTGTTTCAACCAATTATTGTTAGAAGATCTACGGTAAAAGGGTATGAAATTATCGCTGGTGAGCGACGTTTTCGTGCTTCAAAATTAGCTGAAAAAGAAACAATTCCAGCAATTGTACGAGAATTCAATGAAGAAGCAATGATGCAGGTTGCTGTTTTAGAAAACTTGCAACGAGAAGATTTAAATCCTTTAGAAGAAGCAGAAGCTTACGAAATGCTGATGAAGAATTTGAATTTGACACAAGCAGAAGTAGCCAGCCGTTTAGGGAAAAGTCGTCCTTACATTGCGAACTACTTACGATTGTTGTCTTTACCAGATCTAGTGAAGGAAATGGTTCAAGATCACCGTTTATCAATGGGACAAGCTAGAACCTTATTAGGTCTAAAAAATAAAGATCTTATTTTGAAATTAGCTAATCGTGTAGTATCTGAAAACTTAACTGTTCGTCAATTAGAACAAACAGTGTCTGAATTAAATCAAAATGATGGGAAAGAAAAGAAAAAAATCCCACGTTTGGCAAAAGAAAAACCTTATTACATTCGTGAAAGCGAAGATCGTTTGATGGATAAATTTGGTACGAGTGTTGCGATTCAAGAAAAAGATGGCAAAGGAAAAATTGAAATTGAGTATCTTTCACAAAACGATTTAACAAGAATTCTTGATATTCTTAACATTCAATTTGATGAAGAGTAGAAACAGGAGGCTATTTTATGTATGATTTAGGCGATATTGTTGAAATGAAAAAACCTCATGCTTGTCAAACAAATCGTTGGGAAATCATTCGTATGGGAGCAGACATCAAAATTAAATGTGTGAACTGTGGCCATATCGTGATGATGACACGTCGCGATTTTGAAAAAAAACTAAAAAAAATACTTGAAAAAAAGGCAAAGAAAGAGTGAATTAATTTATGGCATTGACTGCTGGAATCGTTGGCTTACCCAACGTAGGAAAATCAACTTTATTTAATGCAATTACAAAAGCTGGAGCAGAAGCAGCGAACTATCCTTTTGCAACAATTGATCCAAACATTGGAATGGTTGAAGTACCAGACTGGCGTTTACAACGCTTAACAGAACTTGTACAACCGAAAAAAACTGTACCAACGACATTTGAATTTACTGATATTGCCGGTATCGTTAAGGGCGCAAGTAAAGGTGAAGGATTAGGAAATAAATTTTTAAGCCATATTCGCCAAGTAGATGCAATTTGTCATGTTGTTCGTTGTTTTGATGACGATAACATCACCCATGTTGAAGGTCGTGTAGATCCTTTAGGCGACATTGATACAATCAACTTAGAGTTGGTTTTAGCTGATTTAGAATCAATTACTAAACGTTATACACGTGTGGCTAAAGTAGCAAAAACAAAAGACAAAGAAGCTGTGGCAGAGTTAGCTGTGTTGGATAAAATCAAACCAGTTTTAGAAGAAGGCCGTTCTGCCCGTTCAATCGAATTTACGGAAGAAGAACAAAAAATCGTTAAGAGTCTATTTTTACTGACAACTAAACCTATTTTATATGTGGCGAACGTATCAGAAGATGATGTTGCTGATGCAGAATCAAATCATTATGTTCAAGAAGTGCGCAATTTTGCAGCAGAAGAAAATGCTGAAGTTATCGTAGTTTGTGCCCGAGCAGAAGAAGAAATTGCTGAACTAGATGAAGAAGACAAAGCAGAATTCTTAGAAGCTTTAGGAATTGAAGAATCTGGTTTAGATCAATTGATTCGTGCAGCCTACGGATTACTTGGATTAGCAACTTATTTCACAGCAGGTGAGCAAGAAGTGCGTGCTTGGACTTTCAGAAAAGGAATCAAGGCACCACAAGCAGCTGGAATTATCCATACGGACTTTGAACGTGGCTTTATTCGTGCAGAAACAGTTTCATTCGATGATTTGAATAAATATGGAAATATGCATGCAGCTAAAGAAGCTGGACGTGTTCGTTTAGAAGGTAAAGAGTACATTGTACAAGATGGAGACGTTATGTTGTTCCGTTTTAATGTATAAAAGGGCTATCATAGTTTGCTAAAAATATGTTAAAATATTTTTTGTGACGACCGTTAAGCAAACTAACGGCTAAGGAGGACTACTAGATCATGGAACCAGAGCAATTACGTGAAATGGTGAAAGAAAATAATAATTTAGAAACACAATTAACGAAGCGAAACCAACAGTATATTTTTGATTTGAAAAAATCTTTAGAAGCAGCAAACTTATCTGAGGCAGAGAAAGTTAATGCGCTTCATGATATGTTACCTGTCTTGGTGAAAGAACAAAAAGGCGGCAAAACTGCACGTCAGCTTTTTGGAACAGTTTCTGAGCGAACAGAATCAATTATTAGTAAGCCAGTAGCACCTAAAAAATCTTCTACACCAGTTTTGATGTGGTTAGATAATACATTATTGTTATTAGGTTTATTGAGTATCATGATTGCAATTACAGGTTTCTTTTCACGTGAAACAGCTCCAGCTTATGGAATCTCAACACTTCTGTTTGGATCAGCTATCGGTGGTTGGGTATTTTATATGATGTATAAATATATTTATCAATATGAATATCCAGGTGCAGATAGAAGCAAGAAACCAGGAATGTTAAAAACATTATTGATTTTAGGTGGTTCAACACTTGTGTGGGTAATCGCATTCTCAGCGACAACGTTACTTCCACCAGTTCTTAACCCAGTGTTAAATCCAATTGTAGTAATTGTGATTGGTGCAGCAGCATTAGCACTACGTTACTACTTGAAGAAAAAATATGAAATCGTGGGCAGTCTATCTGTTCCAAGAAGATAATTAGCAAGCAACGTACGAAATTATTCGTGCGTTGTTTTTTTTTATTTTCTTTCTTAACAATGAGAATAATCAAAATAAAATCTTTGTTTTATGAGAAATAAAGCAGCAGTTGCTTCTTAGTTATTGACTTAAAGGATAAAATCGCTTATTTTAATAGATAAACTAAATTAGAGGAGTGGTACTAACAATGTCCAACTGGGAAACAAAGTTCACGAAAAAAGGTTTTACTTTTGATGATGTCTTATTGATACCAGCAGAAAGTCACGTGTTACCAAACGAAGTGGATATGAGCATACAACTAGCAAAAAACATTAAGTTAAATATTCCAATTATGAGCGCAAGCATGGATACAGTAACTGATAGTAAGATGGCAATTGCGATGGCTCGTCAGGGTGGTCTAGGTGTTATTCATAAGAACATGACAATTGACCAACAAGCAGAAGAAGTTCGCAAAGTAAAACGTTCAGAAAGTGGCGTCATCATTGACCCATTCTTTTTAACACCACAACATCTAGTTGCTGATGCTGAAGAATTAATGAGTAAATATCGAATTAGTGGTGTTCCAATTGTTGAAACTTTGGAAAATAGAAAATTAGTAGGAATCATTACTAACCGTGATATGCGTTTCGTAACAGATTATCATATTCCGATTGACGATGTGATGACAAAGGATAACTTAGTTGTTGCCCCAGAAGGAACTTCTCTAAAAGATGCAGAGAAAATTTTACAAAAATACAAAATTGAGAAATTACCAATCGTCGATGAAGATGGTCGTTTAAGTGGCTTGATTACTATCAAAGATATTGAAAAAGTCATCGAATTTCCTAATGCTGCGAAAGATGAACATGGTCGTTTATTAGTTGCTGCTGCTGTAGGCGTAACAAGCGATACTTTTGAACGTGCTGATGCATTGTTAACTGCTGGTGTAGATGCAATCATTATTGATACAGCTCATGGACACAGTGCAGGTGTAATTCGCAAGATTAAAGAAATTCGTGAAACTTTCCCAGCAGCAACACTGATTGCTGGAAATGTAGCAACTGCTGAAGCAACGAAAGCACTTTATGATGTTGGTGTTGATGTTGTTAAAGTTGGTATTGGACCTGGTTCGATTTGTACAACCCGTGTTGTTGCAGGTGTCGGTGTTCCTCAATTGACAGCAATTTATGATGCAGCTTCTGTTGCGCGTCAGTATGGTAAAACAATTATTGCCGATGGCGGAATCAAATATTCAGGTGACATTGTTAAAGCACTAGCTGCTGGAGGACATGCAGTTATGTTAGGTAGTATGCTAGCCGGAACAGATGAATCACCAGGTGAATTCGAAATTTTCCAAGGTCGTCGTTTCAAAACATATCGTGGAATGGGCTCATTAGGTGCGATGGAAAAAGGATCAAAAGATCGTTATTTCCAAGGAAGTATCAATGAAGCAAATAAATTAGTTCCCGAAGGTATTGAAGGACGTGTAGCTTATAAAGGAAGCGTAGCAGATATTATCTTCCAAATGATTGGTGGATTAAAATCTGGAATGGGCTATGTCGGAGCTGCAAACTTACAACAACTACGAGATGATGCACAATTCATCCAAATGAGTGGCAGTGGACTAAAAGAATCACATCCACATGATGTTCAAATCACTAAAGAAGCACCAAACTACTCAGTTGAATCATAAATAAAAGAAAAACTTCCACCAAAATCATAATTGATTTTGGTGGAAGTTTTTTGTTTTAGAAAGTAAATTTAGTTGATTACTCTTAAATTACCCATATATGGCACTAAAGCTTCAGGAATAGTTACTGAGCCATCTTCATTTTGGTAGTTTTCTAAGATAGCTGCAACTGTACGGCCAACAGCTAAACCAGATCCATTCAATGTATGAGTGTAATGAATTTTTCCATCTTCATCACGGTAGCGAATCATTGCTCGACGTGCTTGGAAATCTTCACAGTTTGAACATGAACTAATTTCACGGAAAGTATCTTGCGCGGGAATCCAAACCTCTAAATCATACGTTTTAGCAGCAGAGAAGCCCATGTCACCTGTTGACAAAGCAACGACACGATAAGGTAAGTTTAATTTTTGCAAAATATCTTCAGCATCATTAGTCATTTTTTCTAGTTCTTCATAAGAATGTTCAGCATCAGAAAATTTAACCATTTCAACTTTGTTAAATTGGTGCAAACGAATCAGACCACGAGTATCTCTACCAGCACTACCAGCTTCTGAACGGAAAGCAGGGCTAAGAGCGGTAAAGCGAATTGGTAAATCTTTTCCATCTAAAATTTCGTCATTATAATAGTTGGTTAAAGGAACCTCTGCAGTAGGAATCAATGTTAAATCGGTATTTTCTAATTGGAACACATCTTCTTTAAATTTTGGAAATTGACCTGTCCCGAACATTGCACGACTGTTAACAATGTAAGGAGTAATCATTTCAGTATAACCATGTTCATAAATATGTTGATCAAGCATAAAATTATACACGGCGCGTTCTAGGCGTGCACCTAATCCTTTATAATAAACAAAACGGCTTCCTGAAACTTTTGCGCCACGTTCAAAATCTAAAATATCAAGATTTTCTGCGATTTCCCAGTGTGGTTTAGGTTCAAAAGAAAAGTTTCGGGGATTGCTCCAACGACGAACTTCTACGTTATCGTCTTCATCTTTTCCAATTGGTACTGAGTCATTAGGCAAGTTTGGTAAAGTAGTAGCAATCTGAGTAAGTTTTTCATCAACATCAGCAATTTCTGTATCTAAGGCTTTGATGTTGCCACCAACTTCTTTCATTTCTGAAATTTTTGCAGAAGCATCTTCTTTATTACGTTTTAGTTGTGCAATTTCTGCAGAAACATCATTTCGATATTTTTTTAATTCCTCACTTTTTACAAGCAAATTACGACGACTTTCATCTAATTCCATAAATTCAGCCAAAGTTTCTTTTTTTACGCCACGTGTCATTAATTTTTCTTGGACTGAGTCAAAGTTCTGACGCATCATTTTTACATCTAACATTAATTAATTCCTCCTTTATAAATAAAAAAACTATTCCTTCCCAAAAATCTTGGGACGAAATAGTTTTGTATTCGCGGTACCACCCGAGTTCAGCTTTAATTGCTGCTCTTGTTTACAGATAACGGCTGTTAACCGGCTTTTCTTATTTCAAAAAGCACACATCATAGAACTGGAACTTCCAAATTATTTTTTGCTGATTTGCAGCGACCATCAGCTCTCTGTTAAAAAATAAAATGTACTGGGTTCTGTGTTTAGTATTCACTAATTGACTTAAGAATATCGAAAAATGAGATATTCGTCAACTGATTATTTTTCATCTTGAGGAAGTTTACTATTTTTTTTCAAAGGTAGGTGCATAATAAATGAAGTCCAACTTTGATCTGATTTTGCATAAATGTACCCACCGTGTAATGCAACAATACTTTGAGCAATTGCTAGCCCAAGTCCTGTTCCGCCAGTTGCTTGTGATCGAGATTCTTCCACACGATAAAAACGATCAAATAAATTATCAAGAGATTGTTTTGGAATCATTGCCCCATTATTTTTAACGACTGCTACAACTTCTGTTCCGACACGTTCGACTTCAATGATAATATTTGTAGCTCCTTTACCGTACTTCAGGGCATTTGTAATTAAATTATTAAAGACGCGGACCAATTTTTCTGTATCCCCATCCATAATCAGTGAAGACTCTTTAGATTGAACAAGTATTTGAATATTTTTTTTGGCAGCTTCCAACTCAAAGTCAGCAGCAAGCTGCTCGATTAATTGAATCAAATCAAATGCTGAAAAGTTAACAGGCACTGCTGGCTGTCGCACTTTTGTATATTCAAAAAGGTCTTCAACTAAGGATTTCATTTGTTTTGCCTTTACATAAGCAGTATGTGTGTACTTCAAAAGATCTTCTTGAGAATGATATTGTCCATCTTCAATCAGACCTAAGTAACCAATAATGGATGTTAAGGGTGTACGAATGTCATGGCTCACGTTTGTAATCAGTTCGTCTTTTGATTTTTCAATTTTTCTCTCATCCTCAATAGCAGCAACCGTACTATCTACTAAGCCATTGATACTAGTAACAACTCTACTAAGATCGCCACTAAGTTCAAAAGGGATTCGATGATCATAATTACCATTAGCAATGAAATGTAGCTCACTGATAATGTGACGTAATTGCATTTGTCGATAACGCCGAATCAAGCGCCAATATAAAACTGCTACATCTAATAGTAAGAAAAGCGGAATAATAAAATTCCTACCATTCCAAAAAAGATCAGAGCCAAGTCGCTGGGCAAAAATATTTTTTGAATCCCAAATTGCATTTGTGAGAGAAGGAGAGCTGTTGATGACAGAACTAATTACTACTAAAATAGCGACATTTAATAGAAGTAAAAGAATAACTGTGATAATTCCTTCTGCTAAAAGTTCACTGATTTCTTTGGAAGTTAAAATGATACGCCGTCGTTTCTCTTTTCCCACGCTCTTATCTTGCGTCAATTTTATATCCAACCCCCCAAACAGTTTGAATTACTTTTTCTCCACCTGTAGCTTCTTCAATCTTATCTCGTAAATGGCTCACGTGAACCATAACTGTTTTTGCAGAGACAATACTTTCTTGTTTCCAAACACGTTCAAAAATTTCATCCGCACTAAAGACACGATTTGGGTGACTAGCTAAAAGATATAAAATGCCAAATTCTAAAGCAGTTAATTGGATTTCTTTCCCGTCAATTGTTTTTACTTCATGGGAGTCTTTGTTGATTATTAATGAATTTACTTCTAATACATCCGGTTGTTCAGCAGTTATTTGCATTTTTGTACGACGTAATAAAGATTTTACACGCGCCATAACTTCCAATGGATTAAATGGTTTGGTTACGTAGTCATCTGCACCAGCAACTAACCCTTTGATTTTATCCATATCAGTTGTTTTTGCTGTTAACATAATAATTGGAATTTGAGATTCTTTTCGTAATTCTTTTACAACTTGCATACCATCCATTTCAGGCATCATGATATCTAAAATAAGCAATTCAATATCGGGAATAGTTCTAATTTTTGATAGTGCCTCTTTTCCGTCATAAGCTTTTACTGCCTCGTAACCTTCATTGTGTACATAGATACTTAATAACTCTACAATTTCTTTGTCGTCATCTGCAATTAAAATTTTCATATAATGAATCCTCCAGAATAAGTGTGTTTACCATTATTTTAGCAAAAAAAAGCAGAAATAGATAAAAGCAACACTTTGTTAACAAAAAATTTAGAAGAAATCACTGTAAATCAAACATAATAGAAAAAAACTGAACAATTATTACAGATGTAATATAAAATTAAGCGAAAATAGTGTAAAAAGCGAATGATTTTAAAGCAGAATTAAATAATGATCGAACTTGTTATAAATGTTGTTAAAACAGCATTTTTATTATTGACTTTAGAATTTTAAGTTGGTATATTATTATTTGTTCAACAAGAGCAATTAAAATTTTGTTGATTAGTCGTTAAATAAGTTGTTGACATGTCCATTATGGCATGATAAGATAACTGAGTCGTTTAAAAAGAACTGCTTATGAAGCTTGATTTCATCAAGAAAAACTTCGAAAAAGTTCTTGACAAATAACAAACGATGCGATATGATAAATGGGTTGCTGAAAGATTTCTCGAACGAAATCAAAAAAACTTTTTTTAAAAAGAGTTGACACTCAAACGTCACTCTGATATAATATAAAAGTTGCTACGGCGATTCAAGTAGACCTTTGAAAACTGAACAAAGTAAGACAAACCAAATGTGTAGGGCGTCTTGATTCAATTCAAGACAACAAACATTTTTAAACAGCAAGCAATATGCTAGCAAACAAATTGAGCTTAACAATCGCAAGATTGTTCTAACTTTTATTATGAGAGTTTGATCCTGGCTCAGGACGAACGCTGGCGGCGTGCCTAATACATGCAAGTCGTACGCTTTTTCTTTCACCGGAGCTTGCTCCACCGAAAGAAAAGGAGTGGCGAACGGGTGAGTAACACGTGGGTAACCTGCCCATCAGAAGGGGATAACACTTGGAAACAGGTGCTAATACCGTATAACAATCGAAACCGCATGGTTTTGATTTGAAAGGCGCTTTCGGGTGTCGCTGATGGATGGACCCGCGGTGCATTAGCTAGTTGGTGAGGTAACGGCTCACCAAGGCCACGATGCATAGCCGACCTGAGAGGGTGATCGGCCACATTGGGACTGAGACACGGCCCAAACTCCTACGGGAGGCAGCAGTAGGGAATCTTCGGCAATGGACGAAAGTCTGACCGAGCAACGCCGCGTGAGTGAAGAAGGTTTTCGGATCGTAAAACTCTGTTGTTAGAGAAGAACAAGGGTGAGAGTAACTGTTCATCCCTTGACGGTATCTAACCAGAAAGCCACGGCTAACTACGTGCCAGCAGCCGCGGTAATACGTAGGTGGCAAGCGTTGTCCGGATTTATTGGGCGTAAAGCGAGCGCAGGCGGTTTCTTAAGTCTGATGTGAAAGCCCCCGGCTCAACCGGGGAGGGTCATTGGAAACTGGGAGACTTGAGTGCAGAAGAGGAGAGTGGAATTCCATGTGTAGCGGTGAAATGCGTAGATATATGGAGGAACACCAGTGGCGAAGGCGACTCTCTGGTCTGTAACTGACGCTGAGGCTCGAAAGCGTGGGGAGCAAACAGGATTAGATACCCTGGTAGTCCACGCCGTAAACGATGAGTGCTAAGTGTTGGAGGGTTTCCGCCCTTCAGTGCTGCAGCTAACGCATTAAGCACTCCGCCTGGGGAGTACGACCGCAAGGTTGAAACTCAAAGGAATTGACGGGGGCCCGCACAAGCGGTGGAGCATGTGGTTTAATTCGAAGCAACGCGAAGAACCTTACCAGGTCTTGACATCCTTTGACCACTCTAGAGATAGAGCTTCCCCTTCGGGGGCAAAGTGACAGGTGGTGCATGGTTGTCGTCAGCTCGTGTCGTGAGATGTTGGGTTAAGTCCCGCAACGAGCGCAACCCTTATTGTTAGTTGCCATCATTTAGTTGGGCACTCTAGCAAGACTGCCGGTGACAAACCGGAGGAAGGTGGGGATGACGTCAAATCATCATGCCCCTTATGACCTGGGCTACACACGTGCTACAATGGGAAGTACAACGAGTCGCGAAGTCGCGAGGCTAAGCTAATCTCTTAAAGCTTCTCTCAGTTCGGATTGTAGGCTGCAACTCGCCTACATGAAGCCGGAATCGCTAGTAATCGCGGATCAGCACGCCGCGGTGAATACGTTCCCGGGCCTTGTACACACCGCCCGTCACACCACGAAAGTTTGTAACACCCGAAGTCGGTGAGGTAACCTTTTTGGAGCCAGCCGCCTAAGGTGGGATAGATGATTGGGGTGAAGTCGTAACAAGGTAGCCGTATCGGAAGGTGCGGCTGGATCACCTCCTTTCTAAGGAATATTACGGAGACTACACACGTTTGTCATCATTACTTTGTTCAGTTTTGAGAGGTTTACTCTCTTCATTTAAATACGGGGCCTTAGCTCAGCTGGGAGAGCGCCTGCTTTGCACGCAGGAGGTCAGCGGTTCGATCCCGCTAGGCTCCATTAACAACATTTGTTGTTAACTTTGTTCATTGAAAACTGGATATTTGAAGTAAGATCAAAACAAACCGAGAACACCGCGTTGAATGAGTTTTTTAATAAGTTCAATTGCTTATTTTTCTTGACTAGTTTCTATCGCTAGAAATGATGTCAAAACCCAACCGTAAGGTTGATAAGGTTAAGTGAATAAGGGCGCACGGTGGATGCCTTGGCACTAGGAGCCGATGAAGGACGGGACTAACACCGATATGCTTTGGGGAGCTGTACGTAAGCTATGATCCAGAGATTTCCGAATGGGGGAACCCAGCATCTTTTATAGGATGTTACAAATATGTGAATACATAGCATATTTGAGGTAGACGCAGAGAACTGAAACATCTAAGTACCTGCAGGAAGAGAAAGAAAATTCGATTCCCTGAGTAGCGGCGAGCGAAACGGGAAAAGCCCAAACCAACAAGCTTGCTTGTTGGGGTTGTAGGACTCCGATATGGTAGTTTTTTCAGATAATCGAATGACTTGGAAAAGTCAGTCAAAGAGGGTAAAAACCCCGTAGATGAAATTTGGAAGACACCTAGGAGGATCCTGAGTACGGCGGAACACGAGGAATTCCGTCGGAATCCGGGAGGACCATCTCCCAAGGCTAAATACTCCCTAGTGACCGATAGTGAACCAGTACCGTGAGGGAAAGGTGAAAAGCACCCCGGAAGGGGAGTGAAATAGAACCTGAAACCGTGTGCCTACAACAAGTCAAAGCCCGTTAATGGGTGATGGCGTGCCTTTTGTAGAATGAACCGGCGAGTTACGATTGCATGCGAGGTTAAGTCGAAGAGACGGAGCCGTAGCGAAAGCGAGTCTGAATAGGGCGTTTGAGTATGTAGTCGTAGACCCGAAACCATGTGATCTACCCATGTCCAGGTTGAAGGTGCGGTAAAACGCACTGGAGGACCGAACCCACGTACGTTGAAAAGTGCGGGGATGAGGTGTGGGTAGCGGAGAAATTCCAAACGAACTTGGAGATAGCTGGTTCTCTCCGAAATAGCTTTAGGGCTAGCCTCGGAATTGAGAATGATGGAGGTAGAGCACTGTTTGGACTAGGGGCCCATCTCGGGTTACCGAATTCAGATAAACTCCGAATGCCATTCATTCATATCCGGGAGTCAGACTGTGAGTGATAAGATCCATAGTCGAAAGGGAAACAGCCCAGACCACCAGCTAAGGTCCCAAAATATATGTTAAGTGGAAAAGGATGTGGGGTTGCACAGACAACTAGGATGTTGGCTCAGAAGCAGCCACCATTTAAAGAGTGCGTAATAGCTCACTAGTCGAGTGACCCTGCGCCGAAAATGTACCGGGGCTAAACATATTACCGAAGCTGTGGATAACACCTATGGTGTTATGGTAGGAGAGCGTTCTAAGGGCGTTGAAGGTAGATCGTGAGGACTGCTGGAGCGCTTAGAAGTGAGAATGCCGGTATGAGTAGCGAAAGACAGGTGAGAATCCTGTCCACCGAATGACTAAGGTTTCCTGGGGAAGGCTCGTCCGCCCAGGGTTAGTCGGGACCTAAGCCGAGGCCGAAAGGCGTAGGCGATGGATAACAGGTTGATATTCCTGTACCCGTTGTTTTTGTTTGAGCAATGGAGGGACGCAGGAGGCTAAGGAATGCAGACGATTGGAAATGTCTGTCCAAGCAGTAAGTCTTAGGTTGAGTCAAATGCTTAATCTTTTAAGGACAAGCTGTGATGGGGAGGGAAATAATAGTACCGAAGTTCCTGATGTCACACTGCCAAGAAAAGCTTCTAGTGAGAAAACAACGGCCCGTACCGCAAACCGACACAGGTAGTCGAGGAGAGAATCCTAAGGTGAGCGAGAGAACTCTCGTTAAGGAACTCGGCAAAATGACCCCGTAACTTCGGGAGAAGGGGTGCTGATCGTCAGATCAGCCGCAGTGAATAGGCCCAAGCGACTGTTTATCAAAAACACAGGTCTCTGCAAAATCGTAAGATGAAGTATAGGGGCTGACGCCTGCCCGGTGCTGGAAGGTTAAGAGGAGTGCTTAGCGTAAGCGAAGGTACGAATTGAAGCCCCAGTAAACGGCGGCCGTAACTATAACGGTCCTAAGGTAGCGAAATTCCTTGTCGGGTAAGTTCCGACCCGCACGAAAGGCGTAACGATTTGGGCACTGTCTCAACGAGAGACTCGGTGAAATTTTAGTACCTGTGAAGATGCAGGTTACCCGCGACAGGACGGAAAGACCCCATGGAGCTTTACTGTAGTTTGATATTGAGTGTCTGTACCGCATGTACAGGATAGGTAGGAGCCGTAGAAATCGGAACGCTAGTTTCGATGGAGGCGCTGGTGGGATACTACCCCTGCGTTATGGCCACTCTAACCCGCACCACTAATCGTGGTGGGAGACAGTGTCAGATGGGCAGTTTGACTGGGGCGGTCGCCTCCTAAAAGGTAACGGAGGCGCCCAAAGGTTCCCTCAGAATGGTTGGAAATCATTCGAAGAGTGTAAAGGCAGAAGGGAGCTTGACTGCGAGACCAACAAGTCGAGCAGGGACGAAAGTCGGGCTTAGTGATCCGGTGGTTCCGCATGGAAGGGCCATCGCTCAACGGATAAAAGCTACCCTGGGGATAACAGGCTTATCTCCCCCAAGAGTCCACATCGACGGGGAGGTTTGGCACCTCGATGTCGGCTCGTCGCATCCTGGGGCTGTAGTCGGTCCCAAGGGTTGGGCTGTTCGCCCATTAAAGCGGCACGCGAGCTGGGTTCAGAACGTCGTGAGACAGTTCGGTCCCTATCCGTCGCGGGCGTTGGAAATTTGAGAGGAGCTGTCCTTAGTACGAGAGGACCGGGATGGACTTACCGCTGGTGTACCAGTTGTTCTGCCAAGGGCATTGCTGGGTAGCTATGTAGGGAAGGGATAAACGCTGAAAGCATCTAAGTGTGAAGCCCACCTCAAGATGAGATTTCCCATTTCTTTAAGAAAGTAAGATCCCTGAGAGATGATCAGGTAGATAGGTCAGAAGTGGAAGTACAGTGATGTATGGAGCGGACTGATACTAATCGATCGAGGACTTAACCAAGAATGGTAAAAGAAAAAAACTCGGTAGAGTTGAGATTACTTCAAATCCAGTTTTGAGTGAGCAAAAGCAAACTCAATAAGATAACACCACAGTGTGGTGGCGATAGCGAGAAGGATACACCTGTAACCATGCCGAACACAGAAGTTAAGCTTCTTAGCGCCGATTGTAGTGAGGGGTTGCCCCTTGTGAGAGTAGGACGTCGCCACGCTTAAGTTATCAATGGAGGTTTAGCTCAGCTGGGAGAGCATCTGCCTTACAAGCAGAGGGTCAGCGGTTCGAACCCGTTAACCTCCATATGAGCCGTTAGCTCAGTTGGTAGAGCATCTGACTTTTAATCAGAGGGTCACAGGTTCGAGCCCTGTACGGCTCATATTTTTGCGGGTGTGGCGGAATTGGCAGACGCACTAGATTTAGGATCTAGCGCCTTACGGCGTGGGGGTTCAAGTCCCTTCACCCGCATTATATGAATATAACTATTCAAGCCGGCTTAGCTCAGTTGGTAGAGCATCTGATTTGTAATCAGAGGGTCGAGGGTTCAAATCCTTTAGCCGGCATCAAGTTTATGCGGAAATAGCTCAGTGGTAGAGCACCACCTTGCCAAGGTGGGGGTCGCGGGTTCGAACCCCGTTTTCCGCTTTGCCATTATCAAAACGCCGGGGTGGCGGAACTGGCAGACGCACAGGACTTAAAATCCTGCGGTGAGTGATCACCGTACCGGTTCGATTCCGGTCCTCGGCATTAACACATATGCGCCCATAGCTCAACTGGATAGAGTGTTTGACTACGGATCAAAAGGTTAGGGGTTCGACTCCTCTTGGGCGCGTAGTCTTTTTATTTTTTCGGGAAGTAGCTCAGCTTGGTAGAGCACTTGGTTTGGGACCAAGGGGTCGCAGGTTCGAATCCTGTCTTCCCGATTTTTTTATTGATTTTTTATTAAATTTGTTTTATAATTTTTGTGAATTGAATATGCGCCCATAGCTCAACTGGATAGAGTGTTTGACTACGGATCAAAAGGTTAGGGGTTCGACTCCTCTTGGGCGCGTTAATACGGAATAATCTATTCCGTATTTTTTTTTGTTCTAAAATAGTATTTTATTGAAACTTTTATTAACTAAAGGCATTCTCCTTTCATTCTTAGTTTAAATTAGCTATAATTAAGGTCAATATTAGTCAAAGGGAATGAAGAAGATGGCACATCAAAATACCTCGGATTTAATTGAGTCATATATAAAAAAAATTCTAGAAGAAAATGAAATGATTGAGATTCGAAGGATTGAAATGGCAGACCTCTTTAACTGCGTTCCTTCGCAAATAAATTATGTTATAAATACTCGTTTTACTATCCAACGCGGTTATTTAGTAGAAAGTAAACGCGGCGGTGGAGGCTATATTAGAATTGCAAAAGTTCGAATTTCTGATAAGAGACATATGTTGGACCAAATTAATCAGCTATTCGATGAAACGATTAGTGAAAAAGATTCATTTTCAATTATCCAAAAACTATATGAAGATAAGATGATTACAAAAAAAGAAGGAAACTTAATGCTTAGTGCTATTGCAAAAAGTACTCTAAATTACAGTGACTTAGAAGGTCATATTCGTGCTAGAATTCTACGATCTTTTTTAGAACGGTTAAGTTATGAAGATGGGAAGTGAAGATTGATGGAAGAACTTTTTAATGAACGGGCCCAAGTAGTTTTAGAAATTGCGCAAGATGAAGCAAAAAGATTAAAACACCAATCTGTTAGTTCTGAACATATTTTGTTAGCTTTAGTTTTAGAACCTAATGGAATTGCTGGAAAAGTTTTACGTGAATTAGGTGTAAATGAAACAGATATTTATGAAGAAATTGAACATTTAATTGGTTATGGTGGCGTAAATAAGTATACAGAAGGAATTTATCTCCCATACTCACCACGAATGAAACAAATTTTTGCATTAGCTAATAGCGAAGCAAAAAAAATGAATATTCAAAAAATCGGAACAGAACAGATTTTAGCTAGCTTACTAAAAGATGAGAGTATTATGGCTACACGCATTCTTATTAATCTAGGGGTCGATGTTTCTACTGTTCGCCAAATGCTTAAACGAAAAATGGGTATGAATGAAGGACCTAAAAATAATGCTAGTCGTCGGAGAAGTCCGCAAGACAAACGTCAGATCGTTAAAGGAACACCGACCTTAGATTCGTTAGCACGTGATTTAACTAAATTAGCGAAAGAAAATAAATTAGACCCTGTTGTAGGTCGTTCAAAAGAAGTGAAAAGAGTAATCCAAGTGTTAAGTCGACGAACAAAAAACAATCCTGTTCTTGTTGGAGAACCAGGCGTTGGTAAAACAGCCATTGCTGAAGGATTGGCTCAGAAAATTATTTTAGGTGAAGTACCTGAAGAAATGCGTTCAAAACGCTTGATGATGCTAGATATGGGTTCTTTAGTGGCAGGAACAAAATATCGTGGCGAATTTGAAGATCGTATGAAGAAAGTAATTGACGAAATTTATAATGATGGCCAAGTTATTTTGTTTATTGATGAGCTACATACATTGATTGGCGCTGGTGGTGCTGAAGGCGCGATTGATGCATCAAATATTCTAAAACCGGCATTGGCGCGCGGTGAACTTCAAACAATTGGTGCGACAACCTTAGATGAATACCAAAAGTACATCGAAAAGGATTCTGCTTTAGAAAGACGTTTCGCACGTATTCAGGTAGAGGAACCTTCAGCTGAAGAAGCAGAAGAAATCTTGCGTGGGTTACGTTCACGTTATGAAGAACATCATGGTGTAGCAATTACTGATGAAGCTTTACGCGCTGCAGTTACCCTTTCTGTTCGCTACATCAATTCTAGACAGCTTCCAGATAAAGCAATTGATTTGATTGATGAATCGGCAGCAAAAGTTCGATTAGATCAAACGAGTGATGTAAGCGAGTCAGTTGTAGTTAAAGCTGAGATTGACCGTTTAATTAGTGAGAAAGAAAGAGCAATTCAAAAACAGGATTTTGAAACTGCAGCTCATTTGCGCAACCAAGAAAAGAAAGCTACACAAAAGCTTGAAAAACTTTTGTTGATAGAAGAAAAAAATACAAGTGGTTACGCTAATCGAGTAACGGATGAAGATGTTGCAACAGTTGTGTCTGAATGGACAGGTGTCCCATTACAACAACTGGAGAAAAAAGAAAGCGACCGTTTGTTAGAGTTAGAAACATTATTACATGAACGAGTAGTAGGACAAGACGAAGCGGTTAAAGCAGTATCTAGAGCAATTCGTCGAGCAAGGAGTGGGTTGAAAGATCCACAGCGTCCAATTGGTTCATTCATGTTTCTTGGCCCAACAGGTGTTGGAAAAACAGAACTTGCAAAAGCTTTATCCGAAGTAATGTTTGGTAGTGAAGAATCATTAATTCGTGTAGATATGTCTGAATTTATGGAAAAATATAGTACTAGTCGATTGATTGGTTCGCCTCCAGGCTATGTTGGTTATGATGAAGGTGGACAATTAACAGAAAAAATTCGCCAAAAACCGTATTCAGTTATCTTGTTAGATGAAGTTGAAAAAGCACATCCAGATGTTTTTAACTTATTATTACAAGTACTTGATGATGGTCATTTGACGGATTCAAAGGGTAGAAAAGTTGATTTTAGAAATACAATTCTAATTATGACATCGAACATTGGAGCGACACAAATTCGAGAAGAAAAAAATGTTGGATTTAACGTTCAAGATTTAACAAAAGATCATAAAGCAATGCAAAAAAGAATTTTGGAAGAATTAAAGAAAGCCTTTCGTCCCGAATTCTTGAACAGAATTGATGAAACAGTAGTCTTCCATTCTCTGAACAAAGAAGAAATTCGTGAAATTGTTCAAATTATGAGTAAAGCGATTGTAAAACGTTTAGCAGACCAAGATATTGAAGTGAAAATTACCCAAGCTGCAATTGATATCATTGGTAAAGCTGGATTTGATCCAGAGTATGGCGCTCGTCCAATCCGTCGTGCTCTTCAAAAAGAAGTCGAAGATCGATTGAGTGAAGCTTTGCTTAGTGGGGAGATTCATCTAGGTGATCGAGTAACTATTGGTGGTTCGAAAGGGAAAATCACTTTGAATGTTAGAGAACCGAAAGTTAAAAAGGAAATCGTTTCTGTCTGAATTTACATTGGATAAATGACACAAAAATCAATTTTGATTTTTGTGTCATTTTTTTTACTTTCTAACTAAGAAAACCAAAATATATTTTCGAAAATCCAACTTTAAATATAACGGACTATTGGAAAGTTTTTAGACCTATGCTACTATTATGAGGTTGTAGAAGGAGGTAACTATGATCGAAATCATAACTACTGTTGAATCATTTAACCAAGCAGAAGAATTACTAAAAGCAGGTGTTGATACTTTATATTTTGGTGAAGAACAATTCGGGTTACGTTTGCCGGCTTCATTTACTAGAAAAGAACAGCGCGAATTAGTTGAATTAGCACATAAATATGGAAAAAAAGCGAATATCGCTGTTAACGGTATTATTCATCCAGAAAAAATGAAAAAGGTACCAGAATATCTTCAATTTTTAAAAGAAATTGGAACAGATGTCATTACGGTAGGCGACACTGGAATTATTTATACAATGAAGAAAAATCCAGAATTACGTTTGCCGTTTATTTATGATGGTGAAACACTGGTAACGAGCTCACGCCAAATTAATTTTTGGAGTAAAAAAGGAGCTGTTGGTGCTGTTTTATCGAGAGAAGTTCCTTTTGATGAGATGAAAGCAATGGCAGAATCACTAGCAGTTCCAACAGAAATTTTAGTATACGGTGCTACTTGTATCCATCAATCAAAACGACCACTATTACAAAATTATTATAACTATACACAACAAACAGAAGAAGTTGGACGTGAAAGAGGTCTTTTTATTTCTGAACCTAAGAAAGAAGAAACTCACTATTCGATTTACGAAGATAGTCATGGCACACATATTTTTGCAAGTAATGATTTGAATTTAATGAACGAGTTGGAACAATTAAATACTTATCATTATCAAACTTGGAAACTAGATGGTTTATTCACTTCAGGAGAAGCTTTTGTTGAAATTGCTAAGTTATTTGTCGAAGCAAAAAATAATATTTTAGCAGGAAATTGGAACGAAGGAATAGCAAACGAATTAACAGAGAAAGTTCGCAAGTTACATCCAGAAAATCGAGAATTGGATACAGGATTCTTTTATATTGATCCTACTTCAATCAAATAAGGAGTATGACGAAAGAAAAATGACAACCAAAAAGAAATTAAAACGTCCGGAAGTCTTAGCTCCGGCTGGAACATTAGAAAAATTAAAAACGGCTATTCATTATGGTGCTGATGCTGTTTATATCGGTGGAAATGCTTATGGTTTACGAAGCCGCGCGGGTAATTTTACTTATGAAGAAATGGCTGAAGGTGTTGCTTTTGCAAAAGAACATCAAGCAAAAGTTTATGTAGCTGCAAATATGGTTACGCATGAAGGAAACGAAGAAGGAGCGGGAGAATTTTTCCGTAGTTTACGTGATGTTGGTATTTCTGCTGTGATTGTCTCTGATCCAGCATTAATTGAAATTTGTGCAACAGAAGCACCCGGGTTACCAATTCATTTGTCAACACAAGCTTCTGCTACCAATTTTGAAACTTTGGAATTTTGGAAAGAGGAAGGCTTGGAACGAGTTGTTTTGGCTCGTGAAGTATCAATGGAAGAAGTTGCAGCTATTCGTGAAAATACGGACATTGAGATAGAAGCATTCATCCATGGAGCTATGTGTATTTCGTATTCTGGTCGTTGTACGCTATCTAATCACATGTCGATGCGTGATGCAAACCGTGGTGGATGTTCACAATCATGTCGTTGGAAATATGGCTTGTTTGATATGCCGTTTGGTCAAGAACGTAATAGTTTAACAGATTCTGGAGAAATCGAAGAAGAATTTTCAATGAGTGCTGTAGATATGTCAATGATCGAACATATTCCTGAACTAATCGAAAACGGCGTAGACAGCTTTAAAATCGAAGGTAGAATGAAATCAATTCATTATGTTTCTACGGTTTCAAATGTTTATAAAGCTGCGGTAGATAGTTATATGGCTGATCCAGAAAATTATGTATGTAAACAAGAGTGGGTTGATGAATTGTGGAAAGTTGCACAAAGAGAACTGGCAACTGGATTTTATTATGATACGCCGAGTGAGAACGAGCAATTATTTGGTGCGCGACGTAAAATCCCTGTTTATAAATTCGTTGGAGAAGTTTTAGCTTATGATACTGAAACGAAAATGGCGACAATTCGTCAAAGAAACTTATTTTCTATTGGGGATGAAATTGAGTTTTATGGTCCTGGGTTCAATCATTTTTATCAAACGGTAGAAGTTATGTATAATGAGGACGGCGAATCAATTGACCGTGCACCAAATCCAATGATGATTTTAACAATGCCGGTTGAGCAACCAGTTAAACCAGGTGATATGATTCGTAAAAAGAAAGAATAATGACCGAGGCAACTCGTCTTTTCTAGGAGGAACGAAATGAAAACCTATGATTATATCGTGGTTGGTGGAGGATCCGGCGGGATTGCTTCTGCGAACCGTGCGGGTATGTATGGCGCGAAAGTTTTATTGATTGAAAGTAATGAACTTGGCGGAACTTGCGTAAATGTCGGTTGTGTACCTAAAAAAGTGATGTGGCAAGCAAGCACGATTTTAGAAACAATTGAGCGAGATGCATCAAGCTATGGAATTCAAGCAGATGTAACGAAGGTTGACTTTTCCGAATTAGTAGAAAAACGTCAAAAATATATCGACTTTTTACATGGAGCTTATCAGCGAGGATTAGACAGTAATCAAGTAGATGCAATTAAGGGATATGCAACATTTATTGATAGTCAAACAGTTGAAGTAAATGGTGAACAATACCAAGCACCTAAAATTTTAATTGCGACAGGTGGTCGTGCAAGTCAAATGAAAATCCCTGGTGGTGAATACGCAATTGATTCTAACGGTTTCTTTGAATTAACTGAGTTACCAGCTCGAACAGTTGTACTAGGTGCAGGATATATTGCTGCAGAACTTTCTGGCGTGTTGCAAGGGTTTGGTAGTGAAGTGATGTGGGCATATCGAAAAGAAAGACCCTTACGCACATTTGATAAGATGCTATCAGATAACCTGATTGAAATATACCAATCAGCAGGAATGAAGACTTTTGCTAATCATACAGCGGTTGAGATTATCAAAAATGAAGAAGACTATACAGTTGTTTTTGAGAACGGTAATACGTTAACGGGTGACTGTGTGCTTTTTGCAGGTGGTCGTGTACCTAATACTGAAAATCTTGGACTAGAAAATACAAATGTAACCCTTACAAAAAAAGGTTTTGTTCAAGTTGATAAGTATCAAAATACAACAGATGAACATATTTTTGCTGTGGGTGACGTCATTGGGAAAATCGATCTAACACCAGTGGCAATTGCTGCTGGACGCCGGTTATCAGAGCGTTTATTTAATGACAAGAAAGATGAACATTTGGATTATAACTTAGTTCCGACTGTGATCTTTACACATCCACCAATTGCTACGATTGGTTTGACAGAAGAAGAGGCATTGAAAAAATATGGTGAAAAAGAAATCAAAGTTTATCGCTCACGTTTTACTCCAATGTACTTTGCACTGAGTGACTATCGTCAAAAATGTGAAATGAAACTGATTTGTGTTGGAAAAGAAGAAAAAATCGTTGGGCTACATGCTATTGGTGTAGGTGTAGATGAAATGTTACAAGGTTTTGCTGTTGCCATCAAAATGGGTGCAACAAAAGCAGATTTTGATGACACAGTGGCTATTCATCCAACTGGTGCAGAAGAATTCGTAACTATGCGCTAGAAAATTCATAAAATAAAAAACGTTCAAGCAAAAAATCACTATTGATTTTTTTGCTTGAACGTTTTTAATTTGTTCTAGTCAAAATTGTTTGTGTTAAAGTTAATAAATTTTCTTTGGTTTGTTCAGTTGTTTGAGGTAATTTTTGAATATCTTTCAAAGCAGCATCGGTATATTTAGCAGCTAATCGTTGTGCGTGTTTAACACCACCAAATTCATGAACTAATTGTCGGACTGTGTTGACGTCTTCAAGAGTCATATCTCCTCTTTTTTCTAAATAAGGAAGTAAGGCAGCCTGTTCCTTTTGCAAAGAATAAATCAATGGTAGTGAGTAGACACCTTGACGCATGTCTTCCAAAACCGGTTTACCAATTTCCTCACTGTCTTGTGTGTAATCTAAGATATCATCAATGATTTGAAAAGCAAGTCCGATATTTTTGCCAATTTCACCTGCTTTTTTAGCAAAATATTCAGATGTACCACTTTCATAGGCACCAATAAAACAACTCAATTGGAAGAGTTCAGCGGTTTTTCCTGAGATATTTTCTAAATATTCTTTTACAGATAAATTGTATTGATAACGGTCATCCATTTGTCCAAGTTCACCATCGAGTACTTTTTCCATACTTCTTGAGTTTAGTTGTAAACTTTTAAGTGATGTTGAGTAGTCTGATAATAACTTGAAACAACAAACAAATAAATAATCGCCCGCGTATACGGCAACGGTGTTCCCAAATTGATTACGTAAAGTGGGCTTTCCACGGCGTAAATCTGACTCATCAACGATATCATCGTGGATGAGTGTTGCTGTGTGTAACATTTCAATTGACGCAGCAAGCGAAATTGCTTTGTCACGATCACGTTCTGATCCAAATTGTGAAAAAAGTAATTGATAAGCTGGTCGTAATAACTTCCCACCAGCATGAATTGTTTCACGAATTGCTTGCTCGACAGGTTTATTTTTAAGATTGATGATTTGATCCATTTTGGTTAACGTAGCTTCTAGTTCTAAAGCTAAAGTTGGGTAATTTTTCCACATTGGATGTAGATTCATAAAAAACTCCTCGTATAACGATTATTTTTTTAAAAACACTGGGCTCCATTTTTGTTTGGTTTCCCGTTCATAATCCAGTTGGAATCGTTGAAGTGTTTGGACATGCTGTAATAAATAATTTGCGGCAATACCAATTGCGATTCCAGATAAAATGCCAAAAATTGAAAGGACAGGTAGGTACAGCATAACTGTCCAAGATTGAGCAATAAAGGACGCAGTGACTAATTGACCTACATTATGCATAAAACCACCTGTAGCACTGATTCCAATAATGCTGACGCGTTTTGGCCCTAATTGTTTTATCAAAAGCATTCCAAAGTAACTCAATAAAGCACCGCTCATACTATAAAGAAAAGTTGAAATCGTTCCGCCAAGTAAAGTTGTTAAAAATAAACGCAACCAAATCAAGAGGAAACTATCTCTTTTTTTCATTGTAAAAATGGCTACAATGGTAATTAAATTTGCTAATCCTAATTTTGCACCAGGAGCAAAAGCAAACGGGTAAGGAATCATATTCTCTAATAAACCAATAATGACTCCTTGAGCCACGAGTAAGGAGATATAAATTAATTTTTGTAGTTTGCTCATAATTTTTCCAGCTAGTAAATCAAGCTGTCTGCCTCACTCCCGTCTGTTGATCGAACTTCAATCACTAATTTATGAGGTAAACAAACAATTGTCTCGCCGTTTTTCGTTACCCATCCACGACGAACACAAATTTGATCCCCACAATCTGCTTCTTTCATTCGTATTTTATCACCGGCAATCTCAATAATATTGTAGTCGCCATCTGCATCTGTATATGTGTAAGTATAGCTCTTATTTCCACTGATTAAAGGAAACGTTTTGATTTCTGTTCCATCTACGCGTAAAACAGCTTCTTTTTCTGCAACAGACTGACTTTGTTGACTCCCAAAAATAATAATTGGTAGAAAAGAAAGGACAATCAAAAGCATAATGATGAAAATATCCCATGGTTTGAGTAAACTTTTCTTGATAAAATCTTTCATTCTGTAATTGACCCCCTTGTTCCAGAATAACTGCTCCAATTTTAGCATAGGAACAAAAGAAAGTCCTAGGTTCCCCTAGAACTTTCTTCTAAAATCATTTTATTTTTCGCCGTAGCGAGCTTTTGGTCTACCATACCACCAACTACCTAGTGTACGTTGTAACCATGGGATAACCCAACGATCTAAACCAATTGCACGACCAGAACCATTCATAAGTGCGAATGCTACAAAGATAAACCAAATGTTTACCCAATAGAACATACCTGATAGACAGAAAGTAATGACAAGAACGATTGTTGTTGCACTACATAACCATGTAAATAATCCTGCAATCAATGCTAATGCTAAAGCAATTTCGAAGAAGACCATGAATTTTTGGAAGAACATTGCAACGTCATTATTTGGCATAATAAATTGCATGATTTTTGTAAACCAATTTGGTGATTTTTCGATAACTGCCATTGGTTGTTCGCCATAAGCGTAACTTAAACCAAAGTGTGCAGCTTGTGTAGCTGTTTCTGCTGTTGCTTCACCAGCACCACTCGCAGCTGTTGTTGCATCACCGGCTGCTGATGCGCCACTTGCAACATCTGCAACGTTGTATTCCCATGTCCAAGGGAATACGCTATTTCCTTGGAACCATGAACCTTCACCAAACCAAGTGCTAGGTTTTAGTACTTCACCATCACCAACAATTTTCTTACCAGCTTCTATAAACCATACCAGTCCGTAGAAAACACGAAGAGGAACACTCCACAAAACATTTCCGTAACGTGAAGAATGTCCGCGGGCAACATTACGATCATCTTTAATGTGGAAGAACTCATGCATCAAGTATTGGAACATATAGTAACCAGAACGAATATCGAAGAAATATTTTAAGTTAACGATATGTTTCATAATGATAGCTAAAAATCCGCTTAAATGAATTTTATCAAATAAGTTTGCAACGCCCCATTTGGCGCCAATTGAAACCATAAATCCTTGATAATTTCCTTTGAATTTATGTTTCTCGCCGCCTTTAATAGAAGCGACGATGTTTGCAGCAGCAGTATGACCTGTTTGTTCAGCCGCTTGAACGATTTGAGGAGTTGGTGTATTTGGAAATTCTTCGTAGAATACTAAATCACCAATGATATAAATGTTTTTATCTTCATATCCTTTAGCTTGCATGTATTCATTAGCAACTAGACGTTGGCCACGTGCTGTTTCAAGACCAAAGTCAGCAGCATCCGTTGTACCTTTGACACCAGCAGTCCAAATTAATGTGTGTGTTGGAATTTGACGTCCGTCTTTTAATTTAATGTGATCCGCATCCACTTCAACGATTGGTGAATTTAACAATAGTTCAACGTTGTGCTTTTGTAAGTAACGTTCTGCTTTAGCAGCGTCGTTACGATCAAGCATATTTAAAATTGTTGGCATTGCTTCAACAACCATTAAAGTAATTTCGTTTGGATCTAATTTATAGTCTTTTGCTAAACGAGCTTTCCAATCGATTAACTCACCAATCATTTCAATCCCAGTGAATCCAGAACCACAGACAACGAATGTTAGCATTGCTTTTCGTAAGGCATCATCTGGTTCAATTGCTGCTTTAGCAACAGTTGTTTCAATGTGTTCACGAATTTTTACTGAGTCTTCAAATGACCAAAGTGTGAATCCATGTTCCTTCACTCCAGGAGTTCCGAAATCATTTGGTTCACCACCCATACCTAAAATCAATTGATCAAATGGATAAGTACCTAGTTTTGTTTTAACAATTTTCTTTTCTTTGTCGATACCAATTACTGTATCGGTAACTAATTGCACATTTTTTTGGCGAGAGAATAAGTGTTGTAAGTCATATTGAATGGCTTCTGGTTCAACACGTCCTCCGGCAACTTCATGTAGTTCTGTCATCATAGTGTGATAAGAATGGCGATCAATCAAAGTGATCGTTACGTCTTCTTTTTTAAGTTTTTTTGCCAGTAATTTTGTTGCTGACACACCGGCATACCCTGCACCTACAACGACAATGTTTTGCTTTGTCATTGATAATCCGCTCCTTAGTAAACATTTCAGTTTGATAATTATTACACAATCATTTTACATTATATATACGTTATGTAAATTTGTCTAACTCCTTTTCCATTTTTTAATCAAAAGATTATTAAGCGCTTTTTTAACGAAAGTTACTGAAAGAAAACGATTTACATATTCATGTTATTTTTTTAAGAAAACGGTTGACTTATTGGTGTGATTCATTAGAATGTATAATGAATCACAAATTATTTATAAGAATTATAAAAAGGGATTGGTGGGTTAATAATGAAAAAGAATCGTTTTGTAACTGGATTTGCTGTTTTAGCGTTTTCAGCCTTGGTATTAGGAGCTTGTGGAGCAGACAACAACAGTAGTTCAGAAAGTTCAACTTCAGAATCTTCAGTTGCACAATCTTCACAAAGTTCAACAACTGAATCAACTGCAACTGTAATCGCAGGTGGAGAATTACAAGATGGCACATATAAATTAGAAGAAAAAAACTATTCAAATGGTTATCGTACCGTGTTCACAATCGTTGTTAAAGATGGAAAGATCACTGAGTCAAACTATGACAATGTAAATGAAGATGGAAAATCAAAACAAGAAGATGCTGATTACAATAAAAATATGAAAGCAAAATCTGGTACAAATCCAGAAGCATTTATTCCTGAATTAAATGAAAAATTTGTTGAAGCACAAAACCCAGGTGATGTAGAAGTAGTAACAGGAGCAACTCATTCATCAGAAAGCTTCCAAAATTACGCTCAACAATTAGTCCAAGCTGCTCAAGCTGGAAACACAGAAACAATTGAAATTGATAATGGTGCTGACTTGAAAGATGGTACTTATACTTTAGAAGAAAAAAATGAAAAAAATGGTTACCGTACAACATTTGAATTAACTGTAGCTGATGGTAAAGTTACAAAATCAAACTTTGATTACATCAATGCAGATGGAAAATCAAAACAAGATGACGCTGAATACAACAAATCAATGAAAGAAAAAAGCGGAACTGCTCCAGAAACATACATCCCAGAACTAAACGAAGAATTAGTTAAAGTGATGAGTGAAGAAGACGGTTCACCAGCTGATGTAGAAGTAGTAACAGGTGCTACACATAGCTCACATTCATTTATTATGTATGGTCAACAATTGATCAATGCTGCTGAAAAAGGCGATACAACGACAATTGAAGTTGACAACATCGTAACTAAATAATTAAACAAGAAATGATGACGGGCTGATCACTTAATTGGGATCAGCCTCTTTCTTTTTGGTGTCGACCTTTTCATTTAGAAAAAAAGAAGGTATGATAACTTGAGAATAAGTAAAAAGGGGAAAATTATGCGTAAAAAATTACTACTTTCCTTAATAGCCGTATGTACCTTAGTTGCACTGGTTGGTTGTGGTTCATCATCTGAAAAGACAGCTGATAGCGATAAACCAGCCAAAGGAATTTTGAGTGAACCATATGCACAAGAAAAATTCTTGTTAGGAACTTATGTACGAATACGAGTGTATGATGAAGGAAAAAAATCTGTATTAACACCAGCCTTTGATCGAGTAAAAGAATTAGGCGACAAAATTACAATCAATCAATCAGGTTCCGAGATTGATGAGGTCAATGCACAAGCAGGTATTAAACCTGTTAAAGTTTCTGATGATGTTTATTCACTTGTGAAGAAAGCGTATGAATATAGTGAAGATTCTCGTGGCGGTTTTGACATGGCAATTGGTTCAGTAACACAACTGTGGCGCATTGGTTTTGATGATGCCAGAAAACCATCACAAGAAGAAATTGATCAAGCTTTAAAATTAGTTGACTATCATAAAATTGAATTGAATGATGAAGAAAAAACTGTTTACTTAAAAGAAAAAGGAATGATTATTGACTTAGGGGCAATTGCTAAAGGATACATTACGGATGAAGTTGTCAAGGTACTAAAAGATAACGGCGTAACAACAGCAATTGTTGATTTAGGCGGAAATGTGTATGTTTTAGGACACAGTCCTCGTGGAGAAAATCAAGATTGGAATGTCGGCATTCAGGATCCTAATCTTGCTCGTGGTTCGGTTTTAGGGACAATCAAAGAAAAAAATAAAACGCTCGTAACCTCTGGAATTTATGAACGCTATTTGGAAGTAGATGGTGTGAAATACCATCATTTATTTGATCCTCAAACAGGATATCCTTTTGACAATGATATTGCTAGTGTGACAATCATCACAAATAAATCAATTGATGGTGACGGCCTTTCAACAGCAGTTTTCTCAATGGGTGTGAAAAAAGGGTTATCTTATGTTGAAGAATTAGACAATGGAACAAATGCTATTTTTGTTACCAAAGAAGGAAAAGTCTATGTGACTGATCCAATCAAAGATGAATTCAAATTAGCGGAAGACTCAGATTACTCAATGGGTGATCGTTCGAAGCTAGAATAGGAGTAAGCAGATGTCACTGAAAATTTTTTTAGAAGTCGTTGAGATTCGAACAAAAGTGGCAAGTGTATTTCCTTTTGCGATAGGGGTCTTATTCTCTATCGCTTTTTTTCATGAAGTACACTGGTTAAGTACACTTTTATTTTTTATAGGAATGTTAGTTTTTGATTTAGCAACGACAGCAATCAATAATTATATGGATTATCAAAAAGCGCATTCGGAAGTCTATAAATATCAAGAAAACGTAATTGGTCGAACAAATACTTCACCAAAAATTATTCGAAATATGATTTTGGGAATGATTGCATTTGTTTTTATTATTGGTATCATTTTGACAATCCAAACAGGCTGGTTACTGTTAGTGATGGGCGCTGTTTGCTGTTTTATTGGTGTGTTTTATACTTTTGGCCCCATTCCTTTATCACGTATGCCATTAGGAGAAATTTTTAGTGGATTTACGATGGGTCTGGGGATTTTTGCAATGGTTGTTTATGTCAATACTCATAATACGAATGTCTATGATTTGATGATTGATTTCCAAACTGGTAATTTTGCGTTGGAAGGAAATTTTTGGGCAGTTGCGGCTATTGTTCTTGCTTCTTTACCATTAGTTTTTACAATTGCCAATATCATGCTAGCCAATAATTTAAGAGATCTTGATCGAGACATTGAAAATCATCGTTATACGTTAGTGTTTTATATTGGTCGCCCAGTGGGAACAGTTCTTTTTCAAAGCTTGATGTATGCTAGTTATGTAGCGATATTATTAGGATTGTTGACGGGCGTATTTGAATGGCCAATCTTGATTATCTTAGCAACTTTTCCGAAAATTCACGGGAACTTGCAAGCATTCAAAAAAAGTTTGCCACAACCAATTAGTTTTAGTTATTCCATCAAAAACATGATTTTGTTTAATGGTAGCTATGTTTTAGGATTATTGTTAACTATTCTTTTTCAAAACATCTAATAAAAAATACGCATATCTTATGATAGAAAATTTGTCATAAGGTATGCGTATTTTTAATTGATTGATGAAAGACTGATTTCCCCAGAAGATAATATTTTAAGTTCTTGAGGGGTTTGAACTACTAATTCACCTGTATCCGTAATTGATTTAGCAACGCCATGATACGTGATACCTTTTTGAGTAAAAGAAACTTGTTTACCTAAAACAAATGATTTTTTTCGATAGAAGGATAAGTATTCTTTATTTGCTGGCTCACGTAAGTAAGCAAATAATTCTTTCCAAATTTCAATGATTAATTGATTACGAGTAATCGTTGCATGACCATCAGGAAATATAGAAGTTGCTTTTTGCTGTATTTCTTGGGGAAATTCATTTTGTGGTAATGAAAAATTAATACCCATCCCAATAATTACATGGCTGATTCTGCCAGATTCCATATCGCTAATCGCTTCTGATAAAATACCACAAACTTTTTTACCATTGATATAAATATCATTGACCCATTTGATTTGAGTTGATGCCCCCGTAAGTTTTTCGATTGCTTTAGCACAAGCGCTGGCTGCAACTAAAGTGTATTGAGGTAATTCATCAAACTCTTGGTTGGGATGCAAAAGTAAACTCATGTAAATGCCGCGTTCTGGTTCGGCAAAAAATGGTCGGCCGAAACGACCACGTGCATTTTCCTGCATGTCTGCCACAAATAATGCAGGGTAGTCTGCTCCTTTTGCGGCAACTAGTTTTGCATCTTGCATCGTTGATTCAGAAGTAGCCATTGTCTGCACGTGCAAATGTGGCTGGTCGTTCTGAAGTTCCTGTTTGATTTCTGTTGCGTCTAGTACATCAGAGGGTAAGTACCGATAGCCGGTTGGCCCATGTTCAAATTGATAGCCAGCTTTTTCTAATTCTTTGATTGCTTTCCAAACACTGGTACGAGAAAGTTGTAGTTCTTGGGCAATTTTTTCTCCAGAAAGAAATGTCGTTGAATTTTTTAGTAAACGAAGTACAGTATCTTTTGTAGCCATCTGATTATCCAACTCCTTTTTTGCTATTGTATCAAATTCTGGCTTTCTTCGTATACAATAGTAAAAAGTTAATTTCAGCTGCTTTTCTTTTTATTGAATTAAGCTAAAAGAACAGTATCTTCTTTCAGTGTTGTACCGCTATTCTTTTTGAAAAGATCAAGTAATTTAGTAACAGTTAATTGTTGTTTTTCTTCATTTGCAATATCAACAACGATTTGCCCTTGATGCAACATGATTAAGCGATTGCCATAACGAATGGCATCTTCCATATCATGTGTAACCATGAAAGCTGTTAATTTTTGTTCCTGAATTAATTTCTGAGTCAATTCCATTACAGTAGCAGAAGTTGCCGGATCCAGTGCAGCAGTATGTTCATCTAATAAAATCAATTTGGGGCGTTGTAACGTCGCCATTAATAATGTGATTGCTTGTCGTTGCCCGCCAGATAATAAACCAATTTCTGTAGTCAGACGATTTTCTAATCCTAAATTTAGGCTTGCTAGTTGTTCTTTAAAAAATTGGCGGTCCTGAGGCTTTACGCCACGAAAGAAACCACGTTTTTTGCCTCGTTTCATTGCAAGAGCTAAATTCTCTTCAACAGTTAAGCGAACAGCTGTCCCTAGCTTGGGATCTTGGAATACACGGCTGATATTTTTGGAACGTTCTACTACAGATTTTTTGGTAATGTCTTGTTCACGTAAGAGAATTTGCCCTTGATCGACAGTAAAAGTTCCCGCAATGCTATTAAGTAAGGTAGATTTTCCAGCACCATTTCCTCCAATAATTGTTACAAAATCTTCTGGTTGGAGTGCGAGGTTGATTCCTTTTAGTACATGATTTTCGTTTGTTGTTCCTTTTTCAAAAGTATGATGTAAATCTTTAATTGTCAATACAGGACTCATTTGTTGTTCCCTCCTCGATTGAATTTAGGAATGCGCAATTTTTCTTGAATTTGTGGGAAAGATAAACAGATAACTAAAACTAATGCAGAAGCTAATTTAGAGTCACTAGGTTCGACATTCAATTCGAAAACGAGTGCCAAAATGAAGCGATAAATCACTGCACCAAGAATGACTGTTAAGAAACGTGAAAGTAGAGGTTGGTTACGGAATAAAACTTCCGCAATAATAATCGAAGCTAAGCCAATAACAATTGTGCCAATTCCAGAATTCAAGTCAGCAAAGCCATTGTTTTGTGCAAGCAATGAGCCAGCTAAAGCAATACAACCATTGGAGATCATATAGCCAATGATTTTCATGTTATCCGTGTTGATTCCATTTGCTTCACTCATCGCTAGGTTGTCTCCCGTTGCTCGAATTGCAAGCCCTGTTTCTGTTCTTAAGAAAAACACTAGTAGAAAAACAATCAGTAAAGCGATACATAAACCGACAATTAAAACGGCAGTTGTTTTTGAAACACCCAATGATTCGACCCATTCAAAAATAGTGGGCTGTCCAAGCAATGAGATATTAGGTGCGCCCATCACTCGTGAGGTCACAGAATACAAACCTGTCATGGTAATGATCCCTGCAAGCAATGCAGGGATTTTTAGTTTGGTATGAAGCAAGCCAGAAACTAACCCAGCTAACGCACCGCCTAAAAAACCTAGCAGGCAGGCAAGCAAAGGATGAATTCCTTGTGTAATACTCATTGCTGCAATTCCAGCACCTAAAGGAAAACTTCCTTCAGCAGTTAAATCAGCAATATCTAAAATACGAAACGTAATATAAACACCAATTGCTAATAATGCCCAAAGAACACCTTGTGAGGCAGATGATAAGAAAATTGAAAGTAGATTTAACATGTTTTGTTCCTCCTATTGTCTGCTATTCGGCTACTTTGATGCTGGAAGGATCAATCCCTAAAGCATCTGCCATTTTTTCATTCACAACTAGTTCTAAATCGTCTGCAGATTCGACAGGAAGTGAGTCGGGTGTTGCTTTTCCATCAAGAATTTTTGCAGCCATGATTCCAGTTTGTTTTCCAAGTTTTTCATAATCAATGCCGACAGTTGCAATTCCGCCTTCTTTTACTTGTGCAGCTGAACCAGCGACGACAGGGGTCTGCGTTTCTTTTGCGACTTCACCGACGACACTTGCGGCACTAGCAAATGTATTGTCTGTTGGAATATAAATACCATCAACATCTTTGGCTAAACTTTTCGTTACTTGTTGAACATCGTTGGTGGAGTTAGCAGTTAAGACTTTTACTTTGATTCCCGCTTTTTCTAATTCTTTTTGAGCAAGATCGCCTTGAAGCTTAGAGTTTGCTTCACCGTTGTTGTACATGATTCCGATTTTTTTAGCGCCAGGAACGATGCTTAGTAATAAATCAATTTGTTTTTTGATTGGAACCATATCAGAAGTTCCAGTGACGTTCCCGCCAGGTTCTTTGTTGGAAGAAACTAGTTTTGCTTCTTTTAAATCAGTCACCGCAGTAACAGTAATTGGAATAGTTGTCGTTTCATTTAGTAATGATTGGGCAGCAGGTGTTGCAATCCCCAATAGTAAATCAGGTTTTTCTTTGACTAATTTTTCGCTCATGCTTTTCAAGTTATCCTGATTGTTTTGAGCGTTTTGATAGTCAATCGTTAAATTTTTGCCTTCAACGTAGCCACCTTCTGATAAGCCTTCTTTGAATCCTTTATAGGAATCGTCGAGTGAATTATGTTGTACAAGTTGAAGTACGCCGACGGTTTTCATTTCTTCATCGCCATTTTTTGCTTCGCTTTTTTGAGCACAGCCGCCTAGTGCAAGTAATACTGTTAGTCCAAGTCCAATTAATACATTCTTTTTCATTTGATTTCCTCCTTAGTTTTAAGAAACAAAAAAATCCATTCAGACATGACGTCTAAATGGATTCGAAAAAGCGAGAAAATAAATAGAAAAGTATGGTACCAGAAATACTTTGTATTTTCTTTGCTTAGCCACTTAGCGTAATGTCTACGTGGCTTTTTGCGTAATACAAAGTTCTTTAGCCATCATAGATACAAACAAGTTGTTTAACGTTTGTATCCATCATGATGAATACAAACCTATCTAAAGTAGCTAAAGTAAAAGTTATTCAGTTGTGTTGGTGTTATTCGATTAGTAATCATAGTAGTTCCTCCACAAAATGAATTTTCTCAATCTTAGCAAGGGAGGTTTGGTCTGTCAACACAAAAGTGAACAATGAAAAAAATTGGTAGTAGATGAAAAATTAAGAAAAGGTTGCGAAAGCAAGTGAGGTAAGCGATGAGAGGTTGACTTTTGTACGAAATACGTGTATTATATGAAGTTGCAAAAACTATCTGATGAATGAAAGGCAGAAACGAAATATTGTCCGTTTCGGCTTTATAAGAGAAACAAAAGTAGGAGCTCACGAAAGTAAGTTTTCAAGAGATTGTTCTATTTTTGGTTTTTTTTTGCCTAAAAGCCGCAAAAAATGTCTGTTGTTACCTAAAAAAAATATTTGAAATATTTTTGTAACAATTAGTCGGGTAGTCTTTTTGAATGACATTTTAGAGGGGTGAAGAGCTTGGCTGGACACGTAGTAAAATACGGAAAACATCGCGAACGTAGAAGTTTCGCACGCATCAGTGAAGTGTTGGAATTACCAAATTTGATTGAAATTCAAACAGACTCTTACCAATGGTTCTTAGATGAAGGACTTAGAGAAATGTTTGAAGACATTTTGCCAATCGATGATTTTAATGGCAATTTATCTTTGGAATTTGTGGATTATGAACTTAAGGAACCTAAGTATACAGTAGCAGAAGCTCGCGCACATGACGCTAACTATTCTGCACCATTACATGTTACTTTGCGTTTAACAAATCGTGAAACAGGTGAAATCAAAGCACAAGAAGTATTCTTTGGCGATTTCCCACTAATGACTGAACAAGGTACATTTATTATCAATGGTGCTGAACGTGTAATTGTTTCTCAATTAGTTCGTTCACCAGGTGTTTACTTCCATGGGAAAATAGATAAAAACGGAAAAGAAGGCTTTGGCTCAACAGTTATTCCTAACCGTGGTGCTTGGTTGGAAATGGAAACTGATGCAAAAGATATTTCTTATGTACGTATCGACCGTACACGTAAAATTCCTTTGACTGTTTTGGTTCGTGCATTAGGATTTGGTTCTGATGATACGATTTTTGAAATCTTCGGCGATAGCGAAACATTGCGTAACACTATTGAAAAAGACTTGCACAAAAATGCAAGTGATTCACGTACAGAAGAAGGTTTGAAAGATGTTTACGAACGTTTACGTCCAGGAGAACCAAAAACAGCAGATAGTTCTCGTAACTTATTAAATGCTCGTTTCTTCGATCCAAAACGTTACGACTTAGCAAATGTTGGTCGTTACAAAGTAAATAAGAAATTAGACTTAAAAACACGTCTATTAAACTTAACATTAGCTGAAACATTAGTTGATCCAGAAACTGGTGAAATCATCGTTGAAAAAGGAACTGTGTTGACTCACCAAGTGATGGAAACATTAGCTCCATTTATTGACAATGGCTTAAACTCAGTTACTTATTACCCATCTGAAGACGGTGTAGTAACTGATCCAATGACTGTTCAAGTGATCAAAGTCTTTTCACCAAAAGATCCAGAACGTGAAGTTAACGTAATCGGTAATGGTTACCCAGAAGCAGCTGTTAAGACAATTCGTCCTGCAGATATTATTGCTTCAATGAGTTACTTCTTGAACTTAATGGAAGATATCGGGAATGTTGATGATATCGACCACTTAGGTAATCGTCGTATCCGTTCAGTTGGTGAATTATTACAAAATCAATTCCGTATTGGTTTAGCTCGTATGGAACGTGTGGTACGTGAAAGAATGTCTATTCAAGACACAGAGACTTTAACACCACAACAATTGATTAATATTCGTCCAGTTGTAGCAAGTATCAAAGAATTCTTTGGTTCTTCACAGCTATCACAGTTCATGGACCAAACAAATCCATTGGGTGAGTTAACACACAAACGTCGTCTATCAGCCTTAGGGCCTGGTGGTTTGACTCGTGACCGTGCTGGTTATGAAGTTCGTGACGTTCACTATTCTCACTATGGTCGTATGTGTCCGATTGAAACCCCTGAAGGTCCGAATATCGGATTAATTAACAGTTTGTCAAGTTATGCAAAAGTTAATAAGTTTGGTTTTATTGAAACACCATATCGCCGAGTTGATCGCGCGACAGGGCGTGTTACTGATCAAATTGATTACCTAACTGCTGACATTGAAGACCACTATATCGTTGCCCAAGCAAACAGCCTTCTAAATGAAGATGGTACATTTGCTGAAGACGTTGTAATGGCTCGTGCACAAAGTGAAAACTTAGAAGTTTCTATTGATAAAGTTGACTACATGGACGTTTCTCCTAAGCAAGTAGTTGCTGTTGCGACAGCATGTATTCCTTTCTTGGAAAACGATGACTCCAACCGTGCCTTGATGGGTGCCAACATGCAGCGTCAAGCTGTTCCATTGATCAATCCGCAATCACCATGGGTTGGTACTGGTATGGAATATAAATCTGCGCATGACTCAGGTGCTGCATTATTGTGTAAACATGACGGTGTCGTTGAGTATGTAGATGCTTCAGAAATCCGTGTTCGTCGTGATAACGGAGCATTAGATAAATATGTTGTAACAAAATTCCGTCGTTCAAACTCTGGAACAAGTTATAACCAACGCCCAATCGCCCTTTTAGGTGAACGCGTTGAAAAAGGTGATACTTTAGCAGATGGACCTTCTATGGAACAAGGTGAAATGGCGCTAGGACAAAACGTTTTAGTTGGTTTCATGACTTGGGAAGGTTACAACTATGAAGATGCGATTATCATGAGCCGTCGTCTTGTAAAAGATGATGTTTATACTTCAATTCATATTGAAGAGTACGAATCAGAAGCTCGTGATACAAAATTAGGACCTGAAGAAATTACTCGCGAAATCCCTAACGTTGGGGAAGACGCTTTGAAAGACTTAGATGAAATGGGCATTATCCGCATTGGTGCGGAAGTTCAAGATGGCGATTTACTTGTTGGTAAAGTCACTCCAAAAGGTGTAACTGAATTATCAGCAGAAGAACGCTTGCTACATGCAATCTTTGGCGAAAAAGCTCGTGAAGTTCGCGATACTTCATTACGTGTACCACATGGTGGTGGCGGAATCGTTCACGACGTAAAAATCTTTACTCGTGAAGCTGGCGATGAATTGTCACCAGGTGTTAACATGCTCGTTCGTGTTTATATCGTTCAAAAACGTAAAATTCATGAAGGGGATAAAATGGCCGGTCGTCATGGTAATAAAGGGGTTGTATCCCGTATTATGCCAGAAGAAGATATGCCATTCTTACCTGATGGAACACCAATCGATATCATGTTGAATCCATTAGGGGTACCATCTCGGATGAACATCGGACAAGTATTAGAATTACACTTAGGTATGGCTGCACGTCAATTAGGAATCCACGTAGCGACTCCTGTATTTGATGGCGCGACTGATGAAGATGTTTGGGCAACAGTTCGTGAAGCTGGTATGGCTAGCGATGCTAAAACAGTTCTTTATGATGGACGTACTGGGGAACCTTTTGATGGACGTGTGTCTGTTGGGGTTATGTATATGATTAAACTTGCCCACATGGTCGATGATAAATTACATGCTCGTTCAATTGGACCTTACTCATTGGTTACACAACAACCATTGGGTGGTAAAGCTCAATTTGGTGGACAACGTTTTGGGGAAATGGAAGTTTGGGCACTGGAAGCTTATGGTGCTGCTTATACCCTACAAGAAATCTTGACATACAAATCAGATGATGTTGTTGGTCGTGTGAAAACATACGAGGCAATCGTTAAGGGCGAACCAATTCCAAAACCTGGTGTACCAGAATCATTCCGTGTATTAGTTAAAGAATTACAATCATTAGGTTTAGACATGCGTGTCTTAGATATCCAAGACGAAGAAATCGAATTACGCGACATGGATGACGAAGATGATGATTTGATTACAGTAGATGCTTTAACAAAATTTGCTGAACAACAATCTGCAAAAGAATTAGAAAAACAAGCTGCAGAACAAGTTGAAGAAGTGCATGAAGATGCGATTCAAAACTTTGAAACTGCAGAAGATAAATTAGACTAATCCGGTCTATGGGCTGCGAGGCGGTCGATGATCAGCCGCCTTGTGGTTTTGCCATTAAACGAAATGGAGGGAACCCCTTTTGATCGATGTAAATAAATTCGAAAGTATGCAAATAGGTTTGGCTTCTCCCGAAAAAATCAGAAGCTGGTCTTACGGCGAAGTTAAAAAGCCTGAGACGATTAACTATCGTACCTTAAAACCTGAACGCGAAGGGTTGTTCTGTGAGCGGATTTTTGGTCCTACAAAAGACTGGGAATGTGCCTGCGGAAAATACAAACGTATCCGTTATAAAGGAATTGTTTGTGACCGTTGTGGAGTAGAAGTTACTCGCTCGAAAGTTCGTCGTGAACGTATGGGTCACATTGAATTAGCTGCTCCTGTTTCACATATCTGGTACTTTAAAGGTATTCCTTCACGTATGGGTCTTGTTTTAGACATGAGTCCACGCGCATTAGAAGAAATCATTTACTTTGCCTCTTATGTAGTTATCGAACCAGGTAATACTAATTTAGAGAAGAAACAATTATTGACTGAACGTGAATATCGTGAAAAACGTGAACAGTATGGTCAAGAATTCCAAGCTGCAATGGGTGCGGAAGCAATCAAACAATTACTAGATAATGTTGATTTGGATGCAGAAGTTGCAGAATTAAAAGAAGAATTAAAATCAGCACAAGGACAAAAACGTACACGTGCTATTCGCCGCTTAGATATTTTAGAAGCATTCCGTGCCTCTGGAAATGAACCAAGCTGGATGGTTATGGATGTTATTCCTGTTATTCCTCCAGATTTACGTCCAATGGTTCAATTAGAAGGTGGACGTTTTGCAACAAGTGATTTAAACGATTTGTATCGTCGAGTAATCAACCGTAACAATCGTTTGAAACGTTTATTAGATTTGAACGCACCAGGAATCATTGTTCAAAATGAAAAACGTATGTTGCAAGAAGCAGTTGATGCATTGATTGACAATGGTCGTCGCGGCCGTCCAGTTACTGGACCAGGTAACCGCCCATTGAAATCTCTTTCTCATATGCTAAAAGGGAAACAAGGTCGTTTCCGCCAAAACTTACTAGGTAAACGTGTTGACTATTCAGGTCGTTCAGTTATCGTTGTTGGTCCTTTCTTGAAGATGTATCAATGTGGTCTTCCAAAAGAAATGGCTATCGAATTGTTCAAACCATTTGTAATGCGTGAATTAGTCCAACGTGAACTTGCATCAAACATCAAAAATGCAAAACGTAAAATCGAACGTCAAGAAGATGAAGTTTGGGATGTTTTAGAAGACGTAATCAAAGAACACCCAGTATTACTTAACCGAGCGCCTACACTTCACAGACTTGGTATTCAAGCGTTTGAACCAGTATTGGTCCAAGGACGTGCAATTCGTTTGCATCCACTTGTTTGTGAAGCCTACAATGCCGATTTCGATGGAGACCAAATGGCTGTCCATGTTCCATTGAATGAAGAAGCGCAAGCTGAAGCACGTATGTTAATGCTTGCTGCACAAAATATTTTGAATCCAAAAGACGGTAAACCAGTTGTAACACCTTCTCAAGATATGGTTTTAGGTAACTATTACCTAACTATGGAAGAAGAAGGTCGTGAAGGCGAAGGAATGGTCTTCAGAGATCAAAATGAAGCTGTGATTGCATGGCGTAACGGCTACGTTCATTTACACTCACGTATTGGTGTGAACCCTAACACATTAGGTGACAAACCATTTACTGATTGGCAAAAAGAACGCACAATGATTACTACTGTTGGTAAGATTATCTTTAATGAAATCATGCCACAAGAGTTCCCTTACTTGAATGAACCAACTGACTTTAACTTAACTGTTCAAACGCCAGATAAATACTTTGTTGAAGCGGGTACAGATATTCCTGCACACATCAAAGAACAAGAATTGATCTTGCCATTCAAGAAGAAAAACTTAGGAAATATCATTGCTGAAGTCTTCAAACGTTTTAAAGTCACTGAAACATCTAAGATGCTTGACCGTATGAAAGACTTAGGGTACAAACATTCAACTCATGCAGGTATTACTGTAGGGATTGCGGATATCAGTGTTCTTGAAGAAAAACAAGGAATTATCCAAAATGCACACAAACAAGTTGAAACAATTACAAAACAATTCCGTCGTGGTCTAATTACAGATGACGAACGTTATGAACGCGTAATCGCTGTTTGGAATGCTGCCAAAGATGAAATCCAACAAAAACTGATGGAAGGTTTGGAAGCAAAAAATCCAATCTTCATGATGTCTGATTCTGGAGCTCGTGGTAACATCTCCAACTTTACTCAGCTTGCCGGTATGCGTGGATTGATGGCCGCTCCGAATGGTCGAATCATGGAATTGCCAATCATTTCAAACTTCCGTGAAGGACTATCTGTCTTAGAAATGTTTATCTCAACCCATGGGGCTCGTAAAGGGATGACCGATACTGCCTTGAAGACAGCCGATTCAGGTTACTTGACTCGTCGTTTAGTTGACGTAGCGCAAGATGTCATCATCCGTGAAGAAGATTGTGGTACTGATCGTGGTCTTGAAATTCGTGCAATTCGTGAAGGAAATGAAATCATTGAATCATTAGAAGATCGTTTAATTGGACGTTATACTCGTAAAGAAATCCGTAACCCTGAAACAGACGAACTAATTATTGAAGGAAATGAATTAATTTCTGAAGATATCGCAAAACAAATCGTTGATGCTGGCGTTGAAACTGTAACGATTCGCTCAGTATTCACATGTAATACAAAACATGGTGTATGTAAACATTGTTATGGACGTAACCTTGCAACTGGTTCTGATGTTGAAGTAGGTGAAGCAGTTGGTACAATCGCTGCTCAATCAATCGGTGAACCAGGTACACAGTTAACAATGCGTACGTTCCATACAGGTGGGGTTGCCGGAGATGATATTACTCAAGGTCTTCCTCGTGTCCAAGAAATTTTTGAAGCACGTAATCCAAAAGGACAAGCTGTGATTACTGAAGTAACTGGTGATGTTATTGATATCTCAGAAGATCCTGCAACACGTACAAAAGAAGTAACAATTAAAGGTAAAACAGATACTCGTACGTACACTGTACCTTATACAGCACGTATGAAAGTCGCTGAAGGCGATATGATCCATCGTGGTGCTCCATTAACAGAAGGTTCAATCGATCCTAAACAATTGTTGCAAGTTCGTGATGTTTTATCTGTTGAAAATTATCTATTGCGTGAAGTACAACGCGTGTACCGTATGCAAGGGGTAGAAATCGGCGATAAACATATTGAAGTAATGGTACGTCAAATGTTACGTAAAGTTCGCGTAATGGACCCAGGTGACACAGAAATTTTACCAGGTACTTTAATGGATATTGCAGACTTCAAAGATCAAAACTACAATACTTTAGTTGCTGGTGGTGTCCCTGCGACATCTCGTCCAGTCTTGCTAGGTATTACAAAAGCTTCATTGGAAACAAACAGCTTCTTATCTGCTGCGTCATTCCAAGAAACAACTCGTGTCTTGACGGATGCTGCAATTCGCGGTAAGAAAGATCCACTTCTTGGTTTGAAAGAAAATGTTATCATCGGTAAAATCATCCCAGCTGGTACTGGTATGCAACGTTACCGTGATATGGAACCAAAAGAAGTTGGTGTGGCTAGCGAAAATGTGTACAGTATCTCTGATATTGAAGCACAAATGGCTGCTGAAGATGCAATGAACAATAATCAAACAAAATAAATCATTCACTTGAGAATTTTGGATTGAAATAAAAAGAGGTCGAACGTCTTGACGTTCGACCTCTTTTGTACTTTGTGGATAAAAAAGGAGCTAGAAACAGACAGAAATATCCACAAGAACAATAAATAAAAATAGAAATAGAATTTCCACATGTGGAAAACTTGGTTTCTATTATTTGTAAAGAAGAGTAGCATACATCTTTTGGAATATACCCCTAGAGGGTAAACCAAATAAGACTTTGTGCGCCATTGTTTCAAGCAAAATAATGTCCCTTTTCTGAGAAATGAGTATGATAAAGAAAAGGAGATGACTTAAAATGACAAGTAAAACGAAAACAGCAATTTTTGCTGGCGGATGTTTTTGGTGCATGGTAAAACCTTTTGATACGCAACCAGGAATTATTTCGGTCACTTCTGGTTATACTGGCGGACACGTTCCAAATCCAACTTATGGACAAGTAACAACGGGTACAACAGGACATACGGAAGCTGTAGAAATTGAATACGATCCTGAAGTAATCAGTTATGAACGATTACTGGACACTTATTGGCAACAGACAGACCCAACGGATGCTTTAGGTCAATTTGCTGATCGAGGAGACTCCTATCGACCAGTTATTTATTATGGGAATGAGGAAGAACAAAAACTAGCAGAGGAGTCTAAGCAGCAATTGGAAGCGAGTGGTCGATTTGAGCAACTAATTGTAACTAAAATTGAACCAAGAGCTCCCTTTTACCCAGCAGAAGAATATCATCAAGATTATTATAAAAAAAATCGTGTACATTATAATTTATATCGTGAAGGTTCAGGCCGTGCGGGTTTTATCCGAAAAAATTGGACAGATAAGATTTCTAAAAAATAATGAAAAGAATTTCTGTTTTGTATAGCTGTAAGTAAAAAGCGATGGCTCTGGGCATCGTTTTTTATTTATGGACTGCTTAAAACAATTATTAATCCCATAGTTAAAAAAGGAATGAAGGGAAGTTGAACGAGTTGTTTCTGGTAACGTAAATAATAGAAAATGAAGAACGTCACGCCTAGTAAGCTCGCAATAAATAATAGTTGAGCCAAAGAGGCAACTGATAATCCGCCGCTCCAACAGATCAACAGTAAGCAATCACCTATTCCTAACGACCTAGGTACAAATGCTAAAAGCAAGCACATAACAAAAACGACGAGGATGACACTCTCCCAGTGAAAACTGGCAGTCAAAAGCCATGAAAACCACAGGACTCCCCAAAAAAGATAAAGAAGTAACGAATCAATCAGTAGATAAAAGACATCCATTAGGCTTAACAGAAAAGCTGTGCTAATCCAAAATAAAGGAAGAAACTCCCACGGATAAAAGTAAAAGTGCCAGCTAAATAAAGCTCCGCAAAGTGTCTCAGCTGAAAAATAACTGATTGACAATTTACAATGGCAATAGCGGCAACGAAACTTTTGCCAAAGTATTGAGAATAAAGGAATCAGTTCATACCAGACCAAGCGTGTTTGACAGTGATTACAATGTGAGCCAGGTGATAGAATGGATTCGTTAACGGGAAGCCGCTGTGCAATTAAACAAAAAAATGATCCGAAACAACTACCGATAATAAAATGAAGTATCATCTGATTTGCCCCTTTCTAAAATGAAATACGTAAAATGAAACGCAGAAAATTATTTAATTAAAATTATCGAAAAAACAAATGATATATCATTTGTTTTTTCGGCAGTTACACAGAAAAATTTTTAGTTGAACATTGATTGGGATGAAAATCATTCTCAGGTAATTGGTTTTAGTGTACATTTAATTGAAAATTGACTATGATTTTATATGTAAATAAATGTAGGGAGGTAACAAAATGAAATTTCCAAAAACAAAAGAAGTATTGAACCAATTAGTTGCAGATTTAAGCCAAATGTCTGTTGTGGTGCATCAAACACATTGGTACATGAGAGGTCCAGGTTTTCTTACTTTGCACCCAATGATGGACGAATTCATGGATGATCTGAATGATCAATTAGATGAAATCTCAGAACGTTTGATCACGCTTGATGGCGCACCTTACTCAACATTACGTGAGTTTGCAGACAATACAAAAATTTCTGACGAAGTGGGACGCTGGGATCGTACTATTCCAGAACGTTTAGAAACGTTAGTGAAAAATTATCGTTATTTAGCTGATCTTTACCAAAAAGGAATTGAAGTTTCTGGTGAAGAAGGCGACGATCCTACACAAGATATCTTTATCGAATTTAAAACAGCAACTGAAAAACGCATCTGGATGATCCAAGCACACCTTGGAAAAGCACCAGAAATCGATGCTTAAATTTTTATTTCTATAATATAGAAGAAAAAAGACACGCAGCTTGAATAAGTCGCGTGTCTTTTTGTGCGAATGAGGTGGGTCGTCCATGTATAATAACAACTTTTCAACAGAACAATTTAAGGTAAGTGAATGGATTCAGATGCTAATTGAGCAAATGCGTGGTTGATTTGTGCTCTTACTTGGTCAAAGCCAGTGCCACCTTCAGAAGTTCGTCTTTTAACGGCTACTTCTGAGCGCAATGTATCATAAATATCATCTTCAATTAATGAACTGATTGCTTGGTATTCAGTTAGCGGAATATCCTGCAAAAAACAGCCCTTTTGTGTGCAGTGGAGTACAAGTTTTCCGACAATCTCATGCGCTTGTCGGAAAGGGATTCCCTTGGTAGCTAAATAATCGGCTAATTCTGTTGCATTAGAAAAATCTTTTTGCGTGGAGGTGTACATACGTGATTGGTTGACTTTCATTGTCGCAATCATGCCATCCATAATCGTTAAACTAGCTAGGACTGTTTCACTTGAGTCAAACATACCTTCTTTATCTTCTTGAAAATCTTTATTATATGCAAGAGGCAGACCTTTCATCAATGTTAGAAGACCAAAAAGATTTCCGTAAACTCTCCCGGTTTTCCCTCGAATGAGCTCAGCCATATCTGGATTTTTCTTTTGGGGCATAATAGAACTTCCCGTAGAGAAAGTATCTGTCAATTCAACAAATTGAAACTCATGACTGCACCATAAAATCAATTCCTCGCAAAAGCGCGAAAGGTGCATCATTAAAAGGGAACAGTTACTTAGGAATTCTAAGATAAAATCACGATCACTTACAGCATCTAAGCTGTTTTGATAAATACCAGAAAAACCTAATTCTTTTGCAGAAAATTGACGGTCGATTGGAAAGGTAGTTCCAGCCAGTGCAGCGCTGCCCAGTGGCGATAAATCAATCCTTTTTAAACTTTCTGTAAAACGTTCCGTATCTCTGGTCAACATTTGATAATAGGCGAGCAGATGATGGCCAAAGGAGATTGGTTGTGCATGTTGAAGGTGCGTATATCCAGGGGCAATTGTTTCAACATGTTCTTCTGCTGTCTTGACCAAAGTTGTTCGTAATTGCTGAAGTTTGGTGATTAATTCCAAAACAGTTTCCTTGAGAAAAAGATGCATATCTGTCGCAACTTGATCATTTCGACTGCGAGCGGTATGTAACTTTCCTGCAACCGCACCGATTTCTTGATGAAGCAACGTTTCAATATTTAAGTGGATATCTTCGTTTTCAATGGTAAACTGTAACTCATTTTCTGCTAATTTTTGCTGCAAAGTTTCTAAACCAGAAATAATTGCTGAAGTTTCATCTTTAGTTAAAATTCCTGTATGTCCTAACATTTTGACATGAGCTAAGCTACCAAGAATATCTTGCTCTGCTAACTTCTGATCAAAAGAAATCGATGCTCCAAATTCATCAATCCACTGTTCACTTTTTCCTTGAAAACGACCACCCCAAAGTTTTTCCATGTCTATTCCTCCCAAAAAATTATGTAAAACAATGAAGACTTCTTTTTCCTGTTATAACGTAAAGAAATCTTCATTGGCTAATATATTTAAATTATTTGTGACAAGTTTTCTTGCTGCGATTGTACCTCTGCATGAACCTTAGAAGGTAGTCCCCAAAGTTTGATGAATCCAATAGCAGCTTGTTGATCAAATGTATCTGCCGATGTATAAGTAGCAAGTTCTTCACTGTAAAGGCTATTGGATGACTTCCGCCCCTCCACAATTATATTTCCTTTAAAGAGCTTGACCCGAACGGTACCATTTACATAAATTTGAGTTGATTTTAGAAATTGTAATAAAGCTTCCGTTAAAGGATTGAACCATAAACCATCATAAATCATTTGACCAAGTTGTTGCTCAATCAGTGGTTTAAAGTGCGCTAGTTCACGAACAAAAGTCAAATCTTCCAATTCTTTGTGCGCTTGCATCAATGTTACCGCACCTGGACATTCATAAACTTCACGAGACTTGATACCAACTAACCGGTTTTCAACATGATCAATCCGACCGATTCCGTGTTTACCAGCGAGCTGATTTAATGTCAAGATTAGTTGTGATAAAGACATCTTTTCTTTATTTAATGCAATTGGGATACCTTGTTCAAACGTTAGCTCAATTACATCTGGTTGGTCTGGTGTGTATTCCAAAGCAGTCGTTAACTCATAAGCTCCTGCTGGTGGTGTTGCCCAAGGATCTTCTAGAATTCCGCATTCACATGCGCGACCCCAAAGGTTTTGATCAATTGAATAGGGGTTATCTAAATTTGCAGGAATCGGAATACCATTTTCTTTTGCATAAGCAATTTCTTCTTCACGAGACCACTGCCATTGACGAACGGGCGCAATGATTTTTAAGTCAGGTGCTAACGCATTGATTGCAACTTCAAATCGAACTTGGTCATTTCCTTTTCCGGTACAGCCATGAGCAATGGTTGTAGCTCCTGTTGTTCGAGCAAGCTCGACTAGTTTCTTCGCAATTAAGGGGCGTGAAAGAGCAGAAACTAATGGATATGATTGTTCATAGAAGGTATGTCCTTGAAGCGCGACCAAAGCAAATTCTTGTGCAAATTCCTCTTTAGCATCAATTGCATAAGAAGCACTAGCGCCAACTTGTAAGGCTTTTTCTTTGATAAAGGCAGTATCTTTTCCTTCACCAATATCTAAACAACAAGCAATCACGTCATACCCTTCATCTGTCAGCCATTTAATTGCAACAGATGTATCTAATCCACCGGAATAAGCTAAAATAATTTTCTCTTTCATAAAAAACTCCCCTTACTTTGCATTCTTTTTGAAAATTGATGCTTCAAATAATAGCATTATAAAAATAAAAAAGCAATACTTTTATTTAATAAATATGCATTATATTATAAATAAATTATTTAATATACAAAAAACAATGTAGTTTCTTTCTTTTTTATACAAAAAATAGAATTTTAAATGTAACAGGGAAATGAAAATAGCTAAGAGGTGTAAACTTTTGGAAAATTTTTCATGCGAGCAGAAAAACGTTGACATTATGCAAAGTAGCAGGTAATATGTTAAATGGTATTGTTTGCCCCACAAAGAGCCCCGGAAACTCGAAGTGTATGTCAAACATCAGAACTTAAATTGGAGGAAACTAACGTGCGTACAACATATATGGCCAAACCAGGCGAAGTAGAACGTAAATGGTATGTAGTAGACGCAACTGATGTTCCATTGGGACGTCTTTCAACAGTTGTTGCATCTGTACTACGTGGTAAAAATAAACCAACTTTCACACCTCATGTGGATACTGGCGATTTCGTCATTGTTATCAATGCAGATAAAGTGAAATTAACAGGTAAAAAAGCGACTGACAAAATTTATTACCGTCACAGCAACTACCCAGGTGGATTGAAATCAGTCACAGCTGGCGAATTGCGTGCTAAAAATTCTCGTCGTTTAATCGAAACTTCAGTAAAAGGAATGCTTCCTAAAAACACTTTAGGCCGCAAACAATTTACTAAATTGAACGTATATGGTGGTTCAGAACATCCACATACTGCTCAACAACCAGAAGTTTTAGATATCACAAACTTAATCTAATAGGAGGGAATTTCATTGGCACAAGTTCAATATATCGGCACAGGCCGTCGTAAAAATGCAGTTGCTCGCGTACGTTTAGTACCAGGAACTGGTAAAGTTATTGTAAACAAAAAAGATGTTGAAGAATACATCCCACATGCTGACTTGCGTGAAGTTATCAATCAACCTTTCGCTGTTACTGAAACAAAAGGCGCATATGACGTTTTTGTTAACGTAAACGGTGGAGGCTATGCTGGACAATCAGGAGCTATCCGTCATGGTATCGCTCGTGCATTGCTAGAAGTTGATCCTGACTTCCGTGCAGCTCTTAAACGTGCTGGCTTACTTACTCGTGACGCACGTATGGTCGAACGTAAAAAACCAGGTCTTAAGAAAGCTCGTAAAGCATCTCAATTTTCAAAACGTTAAAAACAGCTTCATATCAGTACTTTCAGGCGTTTCGCAATTCATTTTGCGAAGCGTCTTTTTTTGAGTTGACACCATTGTTGACACCATTCCGGTCTGACTCTTTTTGAGACAATTTACGATAGGCAATTTCACCAATGGGCATTTGAATGACGTTTGGTGTATTTACATAAGTTCTTGTGATATTGGTATCGCTGTGAGTCAAGGCTTCAGAAATTTGTTCCAGAGCGACACCAGCTTGTTTGGCTAAAGTTGCCCCAGTATGTCGTAACTTATGTGGGGTCGCATGGGTAAGGTGTTTATGTCGTCGCTCAATGGATTTCATACGGTAATTTAAATAATCTGTATGAAGCCGTTGATTGATATTCCCTTTATCATCAAAGAAGGTAAAGAGAAGCTGTTCTTCAGTTTGTTCGATTTCAAACTGAGCTAGTTCTGCTTTTTGCTGGACTTTCCACTGTTGAAGTAATTGCTTTAGTTCATTTGGAATATGAAAAATTGTCGTTTTATTCCCTTTTGTGCTTTTTTCATTGCCAAATTTATCCAAGGCTTTACCAATCGTAATCTGGGAAGTAGTGAAATTCACGTTCTTCCATTTGATAGCGTAAGTTTCTGATTTTCGATCAGATAAAAAGAAGGTAGTCAGAAATAATACATAGTCCTGTAAAGTCAATTGCCCACTTTCATAATCACTTTGGACGGCAGTTAGCCATTCTTGAAGTTGTTCAAAGGAAAGGTACAAGTCTTCTTCTTTTTTAGCTTCTTGCAGTTGGTTTTTCTTAGTAGCGTTGATCCGTTTGAGCGATTTTTCTAGTTTATTCCGTTCGATGTATTCAAGCTCTTCTGCCCAATCAAAAATAGAATTAACGTAGCTACGTAGTATTTTGAAGTTTGCGTATTCGGCAGCCTTTTGAGTCATAATTTTTAGAACAAAGGCTTTGTTTTGATTCAGATAGTTCAATGTGTATTTTCCAAACATTGGTAAGATGTGAAGTCGAAAAATATCTTTTGTATTCGCGATTGTGACAGGAGTAGGAGACTTTGTGTTTCGAGAAGTTAAGCCAGCTGTATAAGCATCAATCCAGATATCTTCATAGAAATCTTTGAACAGTGCTTCGCCACCTAGTTCAAAAGCATTCTTTTCTTTGTTTTCCCGTAGCTCTTTAATTTTGGCATAAAAATCAATTTCTGCTTCTTTTGCCTCCTTTCTAGTTTTGAAAGTTTTGGAATAAAGTTTGTTTACACCTATCATCTCTTGGATATCTTGTGGATAGTAAAGCCGTAAACGGTAAGTCTCATTTTCTGTTTTGCTAATTGCCATAGTATTTCCCTCCGAATTTGCGAGCCGAAATCAAATACTATATATGGAGTATAACGATGTCGGAATTATTTTGCTAGGCTTGCTAGCCATTGATCAATGGCGATACGGTCAAATCTATTTGAACCGTGGATTTGAATAAGGGGCAAGCCCTCTTTAATCCAGCCATCTAACGTATTATTGGAAACTTGTAGATAGTTACAAGTTTGTTTTTTATTCATATAGCGGTGTTGCAGGTTTTCCTGTGTCTTAATTTTTTCGATTTCAGTTGTGATTAAATCAGATAGTTGAGTAGAAATGATGCCCATCTGATCATCACTGAGTAAAATTTTCATTTCGGTCATGTTCTCACTTCCTTTGAATTTTGCGTAGGGAATAATGAATTATTTTTTTATCTTGGTATAGCGAACAGTACTTTCTTGAAAATCCATCACTTGTTCTGGATTTCCACCTTCATTTATCGCACTATAAAATATCGGACGTCTTACGAGATACTCATTGGTATAAAGTACCTCTTGATTTGTGGAATCAAAAGGTTGATCCACGAGTTGCTTTGTGACTCTGGGCACTTTGAGATTGCGCGATTTGAAGAAGGCTTTTTTCTTATGCTCTTTCAAATCCAAGTCTTTATCGAAATATTTACTGATATAGCGTCCACGGTTTTCGATACTATTCACATCAATCTTGTTGATTTTGACAAATCCATGTCCCCAGATGGTAGTAAGGCGATTGATAGAGATAAAAGGAAAGTCAAATAGGATGATGTGGTAATGGATCGCACCTCGTTCTTGTTTTTCCCACGTGGCAAGGTATTTTAGATGTGCTTTTTTTGTATGATAGAGTTCATAGTTTAGTCGTTTGATAAATTTTTTAAATTCATTATTCGCATAGGCAATGTCTTGAATGTTTTCTCTGAAAGTGAGGGTTAAAAATTTTGTCTGATTGTCAAAGTTCATATCCACGAGTCTGGCGATTTCAAAGCGCATATTTTGATAGTATTTTTGTTTTCGTTTTAAGCTGTCGTATTGCCCTTGAGCAGATAATTCATCATAGTTTTTTCTTTTATCTCTAGTTGGATTTTCTTCTTCATAAAGCCAAGCTAATTCTTTCTTTCGTTTTGGGTTGGTTTCATTTTTGTCTGCTTTTTGTTTAGGAGTAATGATTGCTTCATAATCATAAATTTCAAGGTACGTGGGAGTTTCAATGATTTTCTGATTATAAGCTTTCAAAAATCATCACTCCTTGATGTGTATTCAGTTGTCAAAGAACCATCATTTTTCGCCTGATGTTGTTCTATAAATCAAGTTAAGGGGAAGTCCTGCAAAGCAGTCCTTCCAGCCTATGGATTTATTGGGCGGTCTTAACGGACAGAAACGGCTCTATGGCGCTGCCCCGCCGTTTCGTCCTAACCACCCAACAAACCCATAGGAAAATTAGTTTTGCGTAGTGTTACCTTGTTTTTTTGGAATCAAAGTTGCCGCATCTGCCGTGGCTGATAAACCATAGCTGACAAATTGAGCGTTAGAGCGACCCCAAGGTGCAATCACTAAATTGGCAAATGTAACCATGGCTAAACCTTGTTGGGTAAGTTCTTCCGGAGTAATCACGGGATTTTCAGATTTGACTTTGACACTGATTTTTTCGTAGCGGAGTTTAGGTAGGATACATTCGTAACTCCAGCCTAGAATTTCCCCATCTTTTTGCCAGCGAGTAACATTGACGACTTGGTATTCTTTTTCGAGTTTTTCTTTTGGTAAGGTAAGATCGTTGATTTTAATTGGCATAATAGCCCTCCTTAGTTATATGTTGAAGGTTTTCATAGAATGTTGGTAGCTACCTTTCTTTTTTTCCTTCGTTAATAACAACAATTTAAATTTGATTTTTGATACTAATCTATTCATTTTTCATCAAAAACTTAGATAGGTATCTGATTACCCTTCATTATTACTACAATTTGGGAGGGGGACATTTTTCGAAAAAAAGGGGGTAGACATTTTGATTGTAAGAGTTTCTTAAGCTTTTATATCCTCAATGGTGAAGGACATTTTTTATAAAACTTAAAAAAGACGTGTAGACGAACCGGGCTTTGCGTTGCTAGCCGGTCTGTTTACACGTCTTCGGAATTTATTTTAGTGATTTTTAGAAATTACGATGACAGCGGGAGAAAATTATTCAATTTACAGATAAGAGAAAATAGTTAAATCAGATATTACTAATACAATTATTACTAGGTTAATAGCGGAGAGGAAAATTCCAAATTTTGAATAGAATCTATATTGTTTCTCGCTCAATCCAAATTTATATTCATTTACCAAATATAATAACCCAAATGCGGCAAGTGGAGTTAAACAGGATGCTAACGTCAATAATTTGAGAAGTGAAAGTTTTTGATTGTCCAAAGATACTGGTTGTGGTTCCTTAGCTTCATAGATAGGAGACGCATCTGGGATAGTATCTCCATCAATTAAATAACTAACCGTAACCTTAAAAAAACTTGCTAATAGATGTAAATTTTCCATATCTGGTTGAGAAAATCCTCGTTCCCAATTCGAGATTGTCTGCCTAGAAACTTTTAGTTGTAGCGAAAGTTCTTCTTGAGTCAAATTATTTTTTTTTCGTAAATTACGTAATCTATTTTCCATTTTTTATCCTCCAAAATGCAATTCCAAATAAATGTCAAAGGATTTTGACAGTAAATTGTAGTGATATCATCGATAATTTCCTTGTAACTTCAAAACCAATTTTATCATATTAGGAGGATGTACAATGAAAAAAAATTTTGCAACTAAAGGAGGGGTAGTATTAGTTTTATCATTAATCTTAGGATCTACTTTGACACCACTAACTACCTTCGCAGCAGAAATAACGGATAATCAAAAAATTGACTATTCAGAATCTCAAAAAGAAAAAAGTGATATAAAAAAACAATTTAACTTATCTGAATGTTATCTAGATTCAATTGATAAAACCCAATCTTTTGAATTGAATCCTGAGCAACAGGATAAATTAGATAAACTGATTTTTCAACATGATAAGGTACGTTTCTTTGGTGTTGATGATGTATTAGCATTAATCGCAATAGCTGGAGTAGGATATGGAGCAGGGCATTGGGCAGCGAAAGAGGCACATAAACGATTTGGTCTTTCTGTAGCAAGCTATAAAAAAAACAGATGGTGGTGGAGAGCTGGGATTTCAGCAGCAGCGGGCATTCCAACGGCAGTGGGCTTTGATGATTATTTCTATGGTATTTAAATAGTTAGAAATGTTTTTATGATGCTTAAAAAGATAAGAAAGATTGCTAATAATTGATTTTAAGAGAGAAGGAAAAATAATGAAATTTTTAAAGATAGGTTCACTGACAATTGCTATGCTGACGGTACTGTCTATAGCAGTAACAACTACTTCTACTGTACAAGCAGCAGAGAATATGACCTCAATCGATAGTTCTGAACCTGATAATCCTACTACCATCATGGGGTTAAAGTTAGATGTAAGTGAACAGAATAGTCTGATAGACTCCAATGAGTCGGAAGATATTGATATTCAAAATCTATCTCAGAATAAAAAGAACTTTCTATTACAAGTGGCAGCAAAGTCAGCAGAGCAAATTGATGGGATTGAGACTGTAGAGCAGCAGGCAGTAGCAGCAGAGTATATTCTTGGAGTGTTTGATTCAAACTCTGATTATTATCAAAATCCTTTGAAGGCTCAATCCGAGATGCAAAATAGATTAAAAGAAGAATTTGGGATTCAAATATTACCTAATCTAAATTCTATGGGCAAATCACATGGGCTGCTTTCTGTTGGCGTTTTAGGTGCAATCATTAATACAGGACTAAGCGTAATTACTGGTGGATCTATTTCTGCTTATGTGAAGAAAAAGGGATGGAATGCGTTAGTAAATGCTCTTCAAAGCAGACTCATGGCTACTTTGAGATTTAAACAATTGGGTAAAATTATTGGAGGCTTGAGTGGAACTATTATGAAAATTTTGGATCCCGGAACATTTATTGCAGAACAAATTGATAATAGTAGATTTGATAAAATTAGAGGTAATGGATGGATTGAATTGTGGTAAAGTTATGAATAGAAATGATTCTTTATGGGGAGAAAGTATATGGATATTATTATAGAAATACTTTACTGGATATTTGTCTTCTCTGATGATTTATTTGATTTTACTACTAAAAATGAAAGAAAGAGTTACTTCAAAGTATTCATTGCTGTAGGAATCTACATGTTGAATATAATAATATTTTTGATATTTTTTCTTATAACTTTATCTATGCTAAAAGTACTAATTGGAGATTTCCAAATTAATTGGGATCTGCTTCTACTAGCTTTATTTATTCTACTAACAATTTATTTTGGTAGAAATGTTGTTGGATATACTTTTCAACTTTTAAGTACTAGAAAGTAAAGTTACTTTGGAACAAAAGTAGTAAAAATAGTTTAGAATAAGTAAGATATAAATAGAAATTCACTAACTTTTATGTTACTCCACCCCACTCCGTAGCTGGTTCAGTATGTTTTATCGAAAGTATCTATTTTTTATTAAGAGGAAACTGTTGATAAATGGAAAAGGGGGTTAAACGGTTCGAGTTTACACTTCAGTTTCATAGTTGGACAAATTTGAGGAGGAATTTCTATGGGTTCTAGAAGAAACGTCAAATTGAGACTCAGACTATTGCAAATTGTTTTCTTATTGTTGATGCTATTTTCACTTTTAAATAGACACTATATTTTGACCTTCAGCTTTGGAATTAGTTCTACAATTTTTTATCTTTTCCAGAAAACTTACAAAGATATTTAGTAATTGAGTTTAAGAGAAAGCTAAGGGGTATAAATGTTAGAGACAACTACTAATATAATAATGACTATCTTTCCAATTTTAGCATACATGTTTGTAGGTATTGATAGAAAAAGATGGTTATCTTGGACTCAAAATAAACAAGTTTTTTTTCTTCTTAGTTGGCTAGCTGTATCTGCTGTACTAGTATATTCTGATCTCTATATCTTAGTTTTAATATCAATAGTGCTTTTTTTAATCGAGCTTTACTTGTAGCTAATAAATTTTTTGAATTGTAATTTTGAAAAAGTTCCTGAAGTAGTAAGAAATGAAAAAATAGAACCTTGTCAGATGATGGTGGAGAGCCGGAATTTCTGCTGAGGCTGGGATTCCAGCTGCGGTTGGATTTGACGACTATTTTATGGGATTTAAGTGAAATATAAAATTAAGGCTTCGAGTGTTTCAGGTGTTTTTTCTGTTACTGATGATTATTTCATTGCTAGAAAAGAGCTATATTCTTGCAGTTAGTTTTGGAGTTACATCTACATTTTTTTATCTTTTTCAAAAGATGCACAATAAGTAAAAAAAAATAAAAATGGTAATTTGAAAGGAAAACAACAAAAAAATAAAGAATGTATATGAAAGTGAGGGATTTTAATGTTTTTTAAAAAATTAGTACCAGCAATGCTACTTGCAAGTTGTATGACAGGGTTGTTTTTTGGAGGAAGCAATGTTTCTGCATCAGAAGAAAAGAATATGGTTGTTAATAGCGTTCAGTATGAAGGTGTTTTAAAAACAGATGATTCGATTTACTTTAAAGATGTAGATAGCCTAACTACATTCGCATCAAATAATAATTTAAGTACATCAATTGATTTGGAGCCTTATTTCTATGAGGATTCTCAAGGAAATATTCAATTAGACTTAAGCAATCCAGAATTACGAACTAAGTTAAACTTATCAGATAAAGACTTGCGAGATTTATCAGTTTTAAACGAAAAAACAAAATCTATGGATCAATCAAATTTAAGAGGATTTGTTGGACTTCATATTAAGCTAGGATCAACAGTAAGAGGAATGTCGGCAGTAGTTGCTGGGGGATTTGCAGCTGGATATTGTGGGTTTTATCTGAAAAAATTTGCTGTCAATCCAATAACAGCTGGTCTAGTAGGCGCAATTAGCGCTGCTATTGGAGGAACTGTGGGATGGGCAGTTAACAATCACCTAAAACAAGTTGATGTTGGATTGAATATTACTGGAATTTCAATGAGTTATACAGTTAGTGTTCCGTGATGGCATGAAGATGATGGGGGATTTTTTACTAAGTAAATTGCATGTTTTAATGCTAATGTTAACTCTTGTATGTTTTTTTGTATCTTATTTTTTTAATCTTTCCGGATTAATGATGTTACTATTTATTGGTATTCCAGCTATCCTAACAGGATACTTATTTGCAAAAAAAAGTAGTAGAACTAAATAAAGTAAGGTTGATTAATAGATTGATATGAAATATCTACAATTTAATAAAATGCATATATATGATTGATAGTTTTGAATCGGCTCGCAAGTAATTGACACCATTGCTTTCAAATAATTTGAAAGTCAATAAAATTTTTCGTGTTTTAATCTCTCTAAATCGTTGCTATTAAAGCATCATGAAGCTGTTTTAAAAAATGGTTGGGCTAACCAGGTCTTAAAAAAGCTCGTAAAGCTTCTCAATTTTCAAAACGTTAATATATCTTATATATCAACATTTCAGACACTTTCCAATTTTTGGAAGGTGTCTTTTTTTTATTTATTACGACTTCGAATCTATAGGTTAGAGGCAACTTGCTTCTAATTATCACCTTTTTCGTCTAATCAGTGAAAAACTAGTTCTGCTCGTCCAACAAAAATTGAGGATCTAACAAATGAGATACGTTATTTCACGAAAATTGTAGAACAGTGAGCCTCTTTCCAAAAACTTTCATCTTCGTAGACTGAACTGTGCAATTCTCACTACACGGTTTTTGTACATTTTTGAACTAACTTGAGAAATTTTCCATCTTTAGAATTTTGTAAAGTCTTGTTGAGCCAAGCGTGATCTGTTTTTCATAAAAAAGTCTTTTTTTAAAGAAAACAAATAATAGTTTATGGATAAGTACACAATTAAGCATGAGATCATCCAATGAGAAAGGATGAGATTGAGTCTAAAAGCACCTAGTACGTGCTAATAGGCTATCGTGTTTTTTAGTACAGCTGTAGATTGCTAGAAATTAGGATACTTTACCAATTAGGCACTTTAAACTGTTATTTAGGTAATTTCTAAAACATGGAACTTTTCAACGAATAAACTAAAAATATCTTATTAATTGATCAATATAAGAAAATAGCTTCAAGGAGATGATGAACCTGCTTTCTCACCTATTTATGGATAGCTAGGTGATTTATTCAGTGGTGGTAGTAACAGTTTTTAAACAATAAAACATGGAGGAAGTATTATGAAAAAGAATTTATTATTAGTTTTACCAATTGTAGGTATCGTAGGATTATTTGTGGGTGCACCAATGCTAACTGCTAACCTTGGGATCTCTTCTTATGCAGCAAAAAAAGTTATTGACATAATTAATACTGGTAGCGCAGTCGCTACAATCATTGCTCTTGTCACTGCTGTTGTTGGAGGCGGCTTGATTACAGCTGGGATTGTTGCTACAGCGAAATCATTGATTAAAAAATATGGAGCTAAATATGCAGCAGCTTGGTAAAAACGTATTAAAGGCGACTATCAAGTCGCCTTTAATTTTCCCAAAAAAACTTCTTTTAGCGCAATATCGGAAACGAATAAATTGGCCATGGTCAACAAAATCATTATTTTTTGTCGCTTCGAGTGTTTACCTTATTTCAGCACTACTATTGGGATTTTTTGATTCCGTTTTTTCTAATGTCATATTTTCATTCAGTGTTTTCGTCTTGCTACTAAATTATAATTTGCCTTTGACTAGTGATGTCTTCAACATGAAAAAATTCAGGGTAGTATTAGCGAATAATCATGGAAAAAAGAGATTTCTTTTATGGTTAATCCTTTATTATAATCCTTTTATTTTAGTAGGCGTTCTGTTTTTTGCTTCTTCTGTATGTGCTAGTTTTATTCAAGGTAATTTTATTCATTCGATTGATCTATTTTTTCTATTCATTTTATCAATTCAAGTGTTGATTGCAGAAATAGTTATGTCAAGAAGAGGAAAGGCAGTCACAACACTTCAATTAGTCTTTTTTTTAGCTACAACTATTTTGCAGATGAATCTTATTATTAAATATGTGCTTTATCTTTTATTGTCAATAATTGGTTATTTGTTTTTTAGGAATCCTAACGATTTTTATTTTCAAAAAGTAACTAAATCTAAAAATAGTACTAGTCGTTCTGTCTTAAAAACGATGTTATACAACGTAATATTCAGTGATAAGAAGCAAAAGATATTCATGCTGGTGCCAGGGGTGATTGCGCCATTAATCGCTCATAAATTAGGTGCTTCGTTTTCCCCTGCAATTACTTTTATTTTAATGTTACTTGTCCAATACGAAATTGTAATTGATAATCAGCTAGAAGATTTCGAAGTACCATTAGCAAAAATTAAAGCTCTAAAATCTGCAAAAATTTCATTTTTTAAAAGATTTGTTTCAACTCTATATTTTAAACTGTCAATGTTCACTATTTTTATTATTTTGATTGCAAATTATTTTTACTCTCGAAATTTTATTGAGTTTATTATTCCGAGTATCGTTGAGACTATCTACATACCGTTAATGTCCATGTATTATTTGTTCTTTTTGGAAAGAGAATTGATGACAAGATCTCATATAAATTCAGTTTTGCGTGAATTTTTGCCGATTACGATTATCTTCACTTTCTTTATTTTTTAGGATGGGAGGAATTCTTATAGATACTTTAGATGTAAACATTAATATAAAGAAACGGGTAATACTATTTTTTGTGGTTTCAATTTTTATTTTTCTAATTCTATTCTTGTTTTACCAATATAGTGGAATTTTACAAACTGAAGAGTTAGTCTCAACCCCTCCTGTAAAAGGGCTAGAATATGTTGAGGCCATCTTTGTCAACAATCTACTAAATTACTTACAGTATTTATTTTTTCCAGTTGCTCCGGTATTAATTATTAAAGACGATATCCTTCTTTCTGTACCTATTGCGCAATCTGCAATCAATTTTGGGGTGATTCAAACATTAAAAAATTTATTTCCTCATGGATTTTTGGAGATACCAAATATTCTTTGTTTTCAATTTTTGTCTATAACCATGTTTTATCAATTATTTTTTAAAGGCTGGAAAACTTTAGTACCAACTTTTATGAAGCTTCGAAAAGTATATTTAGCTTCATTATTAGTTATTTTAATTGCTGCAATAGTAGAAGGGGTATTCTAATGATAGAAATAAAAAGCTTGAAAAAAAAATATACAAATAATCAAATTCTCAATGAGCTGAATTATACTTTAAAGGATGAAATTTACGTGCTATACGGAAAAAACGGAGTAGGAAAAACTACGTTAATGAATTTATTAACAGGGATAGAATCCCCAGATTCAGGAGAAATAAAAAACGAGTCAGGATTATCTTCCTTATATTTAGAAGCGGTAGGAATAGGAATGTCTGATATGTCAATCAGAGATAACATTAAATTGCTTTACTGGTTATATGGGGAGCGATGCACAGATGAAATTCTTGAATTGCTTTCAGAAACTTTATATAGTAAAGAACAGCTTGATACTGAGTATGCTTTAGCTTCTTTAGGAATGAAATTAAAGGTTGGTTTATCACTACTATATGCAGCCAAAGAGTGGGGATTGATCGTACTTGATGAAACATTATCTGGAATTGATCCACAATCTAAGAAAGTTATACTTGAGCAACTAAAAACTAAAAAATGTCCAGTAATTATAGTATCTCATAACTTTGATAATATAAATTCTTACAAAAAAATTGAGCTAACGAAAGAAGGAATAGTAAATCAATGAAAGACAATATATTTTTTAAAGTGATTATGTCAGTTTTCTACTCAATTGTATTGATGTTGATGTTAATAGAGCTAATTACGAAACCGATATTCAAACCTGTATTTGATATAGCTGTTCACGAAACGGGAATACCTGCTAGTAAATTGCTAATAATTTGTGGAATTGCAATCTTTTTGTTTGGTTTTGTTTTACTTTTTTTTCAAACTGGAATTTATTTTATGGGACTTAAACTTTTTAACACTTCAAAAGAGAATCTAACTAAAATCTTTCCTTCAGTGACGCTTTCGATGAGCATTGTTGGAGTGATATTTTTATTTGTTTCAATGTTTATTGACGTTACTAACTCACTAGTTTTATTGAGTACCCCAGCAATCGTTTTACTTTTAAATAGTATTATTTATTACATTCTTTCAAAAGATAGAAAAGGATTTTTAATCATATTGGTTATCTCAATGGTAATGTATGCTATGAATGGTTTAGTAAATAGAATATAAAAAAGAGGCTGTGAATATTCTGCATCCTTCAAAAAAGTTAGGTTTTAGTCTAACTTTTAGGGGCGTTGCATTCACAATCTCTTTTTTTATATTTTTATGGTTAATTTTTGAGAGAAAATTTGGTTTTCAATGGTTGTTTCTAAATCGTAGTTATCGTTTTCTTTAGTTATTTGATTTACATAAAGTAGTCCTAGTCCATGATTGTTTTTATCGCTTTTTGTAGTATATCGTTCTTTCTTTTTGTTCATTTCAGGGAAGGTTCCTTCAAAAGAGTTTTCAATAATAAAATTAGTGCTATTGATATCTTTATTGATAGATATCCAAAGTGATTTATCTTCAGTAGGTATCGTATTTTCAATCGCATTATCTAATAGAATAGATAAAATACGTACTAACATGACTAAGTCAACTGTTTGATCAAAAAATATTGGCTGATTGATTGAGAGAAAAACGGATAGGTTCCTTCTTTTTGCATACTCATATTTATAACTAACTAAGCTTTTTATTTCAATATTTTTAATTTTTGAAAGAGCTGTATTTTGTTTACTTATATTTAAAAGGAACTTTTCTGTAGGTGCCAGCACATGCTCATAAGTATCCTTAATTTGCGCCAGATCCTCATTAGCAATAGCTATTCTAAGTGTGTGGAGTATATTTAAATAATCATGCCGAAACATTGCTAAATCATCATTTAAACGCTCAATCTCGTTATTGTAGTCACTTAGATTTCTCAAAAGTAAGATATTCTGTTCGTTCTCTGTGTGATGTTTTCCAAATTGGATAAGTACCAAAAGTGTAAATAATCCAAGTGAAAAGAACAAGTACATTAGTCCCTTGTCATTCAAAAATAAATCTTGGATAAATTCTATTGGAGCATAACTTGTTGTCAATTCAGAAAACAATACGAGCAAGAATATATTTATAAGTATCATTGGGATAAGATACTTATTGGGTCGTAAATAATCTCGCATTGAAGCGACTTTGTCTGGCTTTGCTACCCTGATTATAAATATATTAAAGGTAAGAAAAATGATGTTTAAAACAGAGACTATTAGTTCTTCTTTTGAATAATTCCTAAAGATGATTGTGTTGATAGATTGTTCGGTAAAATTCAAAAAGGCCGAAATCAATACAGTAAATATACTTAAAAATATGACTAAAGTTTTCTTTTCCTGTTTTTTTAAATAAAAACCAATCAGAACTAAAATTGCAATAACAAAAATATACTGAAATTGAGGGAAAGAGGAGGAACCAATTACAAAAAGAAAAATAAAGATTAGTATAGCTGAAATTGCCTTATGTTTAAATTTAGTTTGAGAACTTCCTAACAGAAAAAAGTATAAAGAGGTAACAAAGTAACTGGATAAAAATGCCCCAATTAAGTAGAAAATAATCATTTTTTTATTTTAGGTTTTTCTACTTCATAAAACCATTGCCCCATAAATTTAGGTGATGTAATAGCAGTAACATCAATCGCTCCCTTTTCAGCTAACACAGCTGCATCCACTTTCTTTTCAATTTTTTCTTTGAAGTAAGATTTTAAACTTTTCATTTGTAAGCATCTCCTGTAATAAATTTTTTTAATGGAGGATAAATCATTAACGATTGTAATACTAATGTGTAAACAAGAAGATTTTGAATTTCATTAGGACAAAAGATGGAAATGATGAAAATGCCTAAATTTACACTGATCGCTTTAACTTTTGTATTCAAATTTTTTTCTTTTGTCGTTTTCATTTCTGCAGCGTTAAACTGTGGGGCATAAATAGCAGTTAGCAGTAAGACTACAATCCCTATTATTGCTAAAGCAAAATAAGAAATTTGGAAATTCATTTTTCCAATAAAATAGGGAATAACTACATAAAAAAGTGCATTTAAAACGGAGCAACCCAGTTTAGATTTTGAATGCCAACCTTTTGAATATTTGCGTGTTACTGTCATTAAAAAGCCTACAATAATGGTTTCTTTGAAAGTCTTAAATAAAGCAGCCAATATGATTATTTCGCAAAGCTTCTGTAACCCTACTAAATAGCATTCAATATAATATCGAGTGTAAATTGATCTTTCGTCGTTATCATCTACTGAAATAAGGAAAATTTTTTGTGCGATGTAGTTTACCATTAAAACTTAATCCCTCCATATAAAAAATATAATAACCCAAATTTTCCCCATTTTAAGATGATCGTCCTATTTGACCATTAAACACTCCTAACATCACAGTATTAACTGTGTGATCTCTTTATAATATTTTCTAGAAATAGGAATTTGGTTCCTACTTTTGGTTTTAATAAGTTTATTTTTACGATCGATATCAGTAATATTATTTATGTTAACAATATAAGAATGATGTACTCTTTTAAAACTTTGATGTAACGGTAATATCTCACTTAACGAACCATAAAACTCCTTATAGAAAGATATACCGTAGATAGCAATTTTGTGCATTCCGATACTTTCAAAATAGCATATAAGAGAAGGATCGAGTCTAAATATATTTGATTTGGTTTCTATTGAGATGAAATCAGAGGTATTAGTTAATGCTTTTGAGTTATTATATGCTGAAACACAGTTAGCAATCTCAGTTGTAAATGTCTCTAAATCATCATTTTTATTGATGAATGTATAAGCATTTACGAGATATTTGTATGATTTCAAGGCAAGTTCATAGTGACTTGAAACAAAAACGATTAGCCCATCTTTATCAATTTCTCTAATTTTTTTCGCACCATTAAAACCGCCTTCGATTTCTTTGTGTAGATCAATGTCAATGAAATACAGGTTCATTTCACTGTTTAAATATATTTTTTCATATATGCTTTCGATGTCTGAATGAAGATGAATTTGTTCATGAGGATCAAGTATCTTTTTTTCAAGAATTTGCTTTAAATAGATACCCTGAACAATATTGTCTTCTAAGATATATATAGCCAAATGATCACCCCTAAATTCATTATTATCATTAAAAACGTTTCATGCTTAATTATCGTACGTATTAAATATAAATAGTATATCATCTCATGGATTTTAATAGAACCCGTCTTTAACTGCTAGAGTCGTTGCGAATTCATTCGCTTACGAATATAGTATGGGACAGAGACTTTTAAGGCAATCGAGTACCATTCCATTCTATTTTTTCAAGGCACTTTCCAAGTTTTTGGAAGGATTATTTTTTATGAATGTTGCTTGTAATGAAAGTTATTCTGGAAAGTAAGTACTAATTAACTACCAAAATTCAAATTTAGTTTATCCCTTACCAAGTTAAGTCTTTTCATTTTATTTATTTAAAATTATACTTAGTAAAGTAATGAAAACGATGTCGGAAACCATGAAACTGCTACAAATCAGGGAATATCGAATCAAAATTCAATCATTTAATTAAAGTATGGATATAGATCAAAAAGATGAAATAACTATTTTTTCAGTTGGTTTACACATAAAAAATTTGTCACACCAATTTTTACGAGCTGATTATTTTTTGGAAAGGGGGCTCCGTATGTACTCATTAGTGAAACAATTTATAACAGAAAAAGATTTATATCGACAGGTGTTATTGTTGGAACAACTTCTTAATAATTCACAAGTTACAGTCAAAGAGTTAGCCGAAAAAATCGAAACGACGGAACGAACCGTTTTTTCAGATTTGAATTCCGTTCGTAGTTATTTACCTTCTGGTTGGGAAATAGCTACAGACAATAATGGCATCAAATTGATTAGTGAAATTACAGTTGCAACAAATGATATTTGGGAAGTCTTCTTGCCACACTCGATTACTCTTCAATTAGTCAAGGAGCTACTCTTTACAAAGGAATTAAATTTATCCGATTTTTTGTATAACACAGGAATCTCAATGGAAACACTCAAACGCCACACCACAAAGGTCAATCAGAAACTAAAAAATTATCATATTCGCATTCGTTTAAAAGGCGGAACAGCACAGCTAGTTGGAGAAGAAAGCTCAATTCGGATTTTTTATCATAGATTACTTTTGCCATTTACCCATAATAATTATTTTTTTGAAGACTATTTTATTCACGAAGATCATTATCAATACTTTTTAGCGAAAGATATCTCAACTAAACTGAAAGTTGAAACAGAACAGATATTTGGCATTTGCTGGTTCTTTATCAATACGATCAGAATCAAGGCGGGTTGCCAGATCAACCAATTTTCATTTAATCAGAAGGATCCACTGTTATGTTTATATGTCCCATCATTAAAAAAATTGTATAAAAAAGAAGGCATTTATCTTGAAGAATCAGAACTGTTTTTTGCTTTCTTCTGTTTTTTTGAAAGCTGGAATTATAACAATGAATTTGGTGAAGAAGTGAAGACTGTTTTAAATACTGACTATCCTAACTTACTTGAGAAAGCACAAGAAACGGTTCAAAAATTGGCTGAAAAACTCAATCTTCCCAAATTACACGAGACACACTTGAAGTGTAATTTATTGATCCTATTATTGAAATACGCTGAGTCACCCAGTCTTTCAGAGCAGTTTCAATTAGAGTATCAAGAACTGTTGATTCAACAAAATGAAGCATATCCCATCGTCCAAATGATAGGGGAAGAACTATTTCAAGAATTATTGAAAGTCGCATCGATTAAAGAGCAAGCATATTTTGTGAATATTTTTCTTTTGTTGTGCCAGCAAGCAATTTTCTCAATCAAAACACACACCATAACTATTTATCTTATTTTTCAAAGTGAACCTGCTTGGAAATTATTTTTACAACAAGAGTTGTCTGATTATTTAGGCAAACGGATTCGCATTGAACCAATTGAATTGACTCAATTAAATGAGCTCACGTATCAAGCCGGTGATTTGATTGTTTCAAATATCCCAATTGATAGTTCTCCGTTACCGGTTTTTTATCTTTCATTGATACCTACAAAAAATGAGCTCAGTCGGTTGACTGAACTCACGAATCATTCTTACATCTAGCCAGGTCTTCTCTTAGGAGACAGACTCATGGTTAGGTGCTTTTTTTTTGCTTAAAAAATTTTTACTGATTTTTTTCTCAAGCTCAACGATGAAAAACAGAGCCAATGCGTTGCCAAAAATCAATAATTGTTGGTTAAGGGATAAGCTAGTTGTGCCAATCAATTGTTGAGCAGCTGGTAAGAAAATCACGATTGCTTGAAGGATGAACAAGATGCCTAGTGAAATAAACAGGGCTTTGTTTTTCCAGATGCCTTGGTTGAGTGAAGGATCAAGTAATTCGCGACAATTAATCATGTAGACTGCTTGACCTAAAACGATGCTTTGTAACAAGACAGTTTGTTGTAATGCAGCGCCATCGAACTGAATGGATAAGAGGTAGGCAGGCACCATGATTAACAAGGATACGTAGAATATCCGAAAGACATTATACAGTGACAAGATGCCAGCATTTGTTTCTCTAGGAGGGCGCTTCATCACGTTTGGACTTGCTTTTTCAAATCCTAAAGCGTAGGAAAGTGTAATGGTCGTAGCCATATTGACCCACAAAATTTGAACAGTAGTTAGGGGAAGTGGACGGTTCAACAATAAAGCAACAATCACGATTAGCCCTTGTGCTAATGCGGTGGGTAAGAAGAAATTGATTGTTTTTTGCAAATTATCAAAGAGTCTGCGTCCTTCTTTGACTGCTTTAGCAATCGTATGGAAGTCATCATCAGCTAAAACCATGTCTGCGGCTTGTTTGCTGACCTCACTACCTTTGATTCCCATAGCGATTCCAACATCTGCTTTCTTTAGTGCTGGCGCATCATTGACACCATCACCAGTCATCCCAACAATTTCGTCATTTTTTTGTAAAGTTGTGACGATTCGTAACTTATGTTCAGGCGTTGTTCGAGCAAAAACATCAACTTTTTGGACTTGTTTAGCAAGTTCTTCATCTGATAACAAATCGATGTCGACACCTTCTAACACATTTTCTGTGTGCTTCAATCCAATTTGAATGCCAATGGCTTTAGCTGTTTCTTTGTGATCTCCTGTGATCATTTTGACTGAAATTCCAGCTTGCTGAGCTTCTTTGACGGCTTGGATCGCACTCTCTTTTGGAGGATCAATGATACCAGATAAACCAACGAAGTTCAGATTGGTTAAAAGCTCATGGGTTAATTCTGTAGGCTCTGTGAAGGTCTTGTAGGCGAAACCAAGAACTCGTTGGCCTTTTTCTGCTAATTGTGTAGATTGTTTTTCCCAATTTAATTTTTCTTGTTCAGTTAATTGTGATTTTTTCATCAAAACTTCTGGTGCGCCTTTGATAAAAACAAGAAATTGCTTGTCGATAGAATGTGCAGTGGCCATGTATTTGTAACTTGAGCTAAAAGGAATCTTGCCTAGAACTGGTTTTAAAGTTAACTCATCATTTTTGACGTAGTTTAGTAAGGCTAATTCTGTTGGGTTCCCTTTTAATTGCTCGATTGGTTGATCGTCTTTAGTCTTTAATTCTTGACAGTTGTTCATGATCTCTTTCATCATTTGTGGTTCATCAGTTAAGACGTCCATCACGGTCATTTCGTTTTTGGTCAATGTTCCTGTTTTATCGGAGCAAATGACAGTCATCGAACCTAGTGTTTCAATTGTTGGCATGCCTTTGATGATAGCATTTTCTTTTGCCATTTCTTTGACGCCCATTGAAAGGATCATTGTTAAGACAGCGGGTAATCCTTCTGGAATCATTGAAACAATCAGTGCAACTGAAGCAGAGAACATCAGATTCAATTCCAGTCCGTATCTTAAACTAGAGAAGAAAAGTAAGAATACGATCAGGGCCAAAATGCCTTGAAAAATGTATTTATTTAATTGGTGCATTTTTTTAATAAGAGGGGTTGTCTGCACTTGTACAGACTGAAGTGCCTTGTTGATTTTCCCAATCTCAGTTTGATTTCCAATTTCGACAACGATACCTTGGGCAGAGCCTGTTTGAACTAATGTGCCAGAAAATGCCATATTCACTTGATCTCCTGTTGGTGATGTTTCTTCAATCGTGGCACTTTGCTTTTCAACGGCTAAAGATTCCCCGGTCAAAATAGCTTCTTCAATGGTTAAATCGTGTGTGTCAATCAAACGTAGATCTGCCGGGACAACATCTCCTGCCTTTAGGATAACAATATCTCCTCGGACGAGTTGTTCCGCATCAATCGTTTCTTGAATACCAGCGCTAAGGACGACTGATTCTTGTCCCATCATATTTCTGAGCCCATCTAAAGAGTCTTCAGCTTTTCTTTCTTGCCAGTAACTAATCAACCCATTGATAACGACTACTAACAAAATAATACTCCCGCCAATGATATCTCCGGTGAAAAACTTGAGTAATGCGGCAATCATCAAGACAATCATCAATAAATCCGTAAAATGTTTCGCAAACTTTTGCCATGGTTTCAATTGTTCTTGCTTTTCAATTTTATTTAATCCATCAGTTTCTAAACGAGCTTGACGTTCCTGTTGTGTCAGTCCAGCTGTTTCAGCACGCGTTTTTTGCTTCACTTGTTCAGTTGAAAGTTTATACCATTTCATCTTGTTTCCTCCTGTAATTATTTACTTGATACCTTAAGTATATAGAGAAATTTTCTGATTTCTGGTCGATAATTTCAGGGGAGGGTGAAAAAGATGCGTCATCACTGGAAAAAGGATAACTAATTTGACAAGAAGACTACTTTGATGGTTTAATGGTTTAAAAATATGAACGGAGAATACGAGATGCCTGATTTTACGAATTTAAAACAAGAATTCTCAGAAGTGAGTGATTTTTTAATCGCTTTGGGTGATGAAAAACGCCAGGCAATTATCATTAGATTGCTAGAAGATCGTGCTTGCCAAGGTGTAAGAGTGAATGAGTTAACTGAAATAACGAATTTATCCCGTCCAGCAGTATCGCATCATTTAAAAATTTTAAAAGAGGCAAAAATTATTGATTATCGTAGTGAAGGAACGAAAAACTTCTATTATCTAACACACGAAACCGCTGAAATCAATAAACTACAAAAATTATTAGTTGACGTGAGCCAAATTATCGCAGAGGTTGATTAACGTGAAAAAAGTCTTGATTGTTGAAACAAATGTTACTCATTATCAGGGGACAACGGAGCCAACTGGATTGTGGTTAGGCGAAGCGGCTGAATTTGTGGCTGAAATGAAAAATGCTGGGATTGAAGTCGATTTTGTTAGCCCAAAAGGTGGATTTGTCCCGCTTGATCCACGCAGTATGAAATACATAGATGAATCAATTCTTGAAATTTATGAAGATCCTGATTTTATTCATAGCGGATTGACGGACACTTTGCGTCCAGACCAAGTGAATCCGGCTGACTATGCTGCGATTTATTATACTGGAGGACATGGTGTGATGTGGGATTTTCCGGATGATTTGTCAATTCAAAATCTTGCGTCTACTATTTATGATAACAATGGGTATCTGGTTTCTGTGTGTCATGGGGTAGCAGGACTATTGAATATTAAAGATAAAAGAGTGGTAACTATTTGATTGAAGGTAAAAATATTACTGGATTTACTACGACTGAAGAAATCATCGCAGGGAAAAAATCTGTTGTCCCATTTTTGAACCAAGTGGCGGTCGAAAAACGTGGCGGCCATTTCAAGAAGAAAAGATTTTATCGTGAATATGCAATCAAAGATGATCGAATGATAACAGGACAAAATCCGTTTTCTGTGCGAGCGGTTGCCAAATTATTGATTGCTGAATTAATTTAATTAACGAACTAGCTAACTAACTTTCTTACGTTGTTGGCTAGTTTTTTTTGTGCAGTAAGCTAATACCCTCTTGTCAAAAATATCACTAAGTTATTAACTTGTTCATATACATTATTAAAAAATATTAGTGGTTACATCTTGAATCGCCAATAAAAAAATTATTTAACAAGCAAAAATTCTTGCGTTTCTCAACAAATCGCTTTATTATTGACGAGTCAATGATTGACAAGTCAATGGTTGGTGTGAGGAGGAACAGATGTCTTTAGAAGAAATTAGTCATGTTTTATATCAAATTAAAGTAGCAGATCAAAAGATTATTCAAATTTTTGAAGAGAATATTGGATTGAGCTTGACGCGTTATGAATTATTAACGCTTTTAAGAGAAAAGAATCCTTGTTCACAAAATACGCTACAATCATTCTTACAAATCGATCAAGGAGCGGTAACCAGGCACCTAAAATTATTAGAAACAAAGGGTTACGTTACACGACAACGAAATCCTTTAAATAATCGTGAGGTAGTTGTTACCCTCACCGCTAAAGCAGAAGAGAAACTTTCAAACTGCGAAAGAGAGCACACGGATATGGCTAGCATTTTATCGCCGGCATTTGAACCAGAAGAAATGTCACAGCTATTAGTGTTGCTTAATAAATTAAATACGCAATTATCAGCAATCAAAACGAAAGAAGTGGAATAAAATGGAAAAAGCAAAAGATTTTTCAACAATTATGTATGGTAGAAAATCCGTCCGAGTGTACGATGAAACTTATAAAATCCCCCATGAAGAAATGTTAACCATGATTCAGAAAGCAACAACAGCTCCTTCTTCAGTGAACATGCAACCATGGCGTTTTGTTGTTGCAGAAAGTGACGAAGCAAAAGAAAAATTGCGTCCACTGATTCGTTTCAATACAAAACAAAATGATACATCTTCAGCTATGGTGATGATTTTTGGTGATCTAGAATGTTATGAATATGGTGAAGAAATTTACAATCAAGCATATGAAGCTGGCAAGATGCCAAAAGAAGTTCGTGATCATCAATTGGCAGCAATCATTCCTTACTACAAATCATTTTCTAAGTCAGAAATGAACGATATAGTCAAAGTTGATTCTAGTCTTGCTGCAATGCAATTCATGTTGGTCGCACGTGAACACGGGTACGAAACGAATCCAATTGGTGGATTTGAAGCAGACCAACTAGCAGAAGCTTTTGATTTGGAGAAAGAAAGATACGTACCAGTAATCATTTTATCCATCGGAAAAGCAGTAGAAGAAGGGTATGAGTCTGTTCGCTTAGCTGCTGACAAACTAACTACTTTCAAATAAATTCCCATTTTTTAAGTACTCAAGTCAAGATTTATTTATTTTATGATAAATAAAATAAATGCTTACGAGAATTTTTTGTCTGTGCTACGATAATCCTCGTGACAAAATGAAAGGAATGATTTGAGTGCCTACAAATAAAAAAGAAGGAATTATTTTTACTACGATGATGTGCTTTTCAATGGTTTTTGGAATGAGCATCTATAATTTATGGTTACATCAGGAGCTTTACTTGACAAAATTTATGATAGGGCTACTTCCAGGATTTATTGTTGCCTTCATATTAGATGTTTTTGTCATCGGTGTTTTAGCAAAAAAAATTGCATTTAAACTGCCACTGAATCCAGAAAAAAAAGTACCTATTATCTTAACAATTTCTTGTTTAATGGTCACTGGCATGGTTACTTGTATGTCACTTTTTGGTGTAATAATGGAACAAGGGATCTCGGATAATTTATTACCGGCGTATCTGAACGCTTGGAAAATGAATGTCATTGTAGCTTTACCTTTACAACTCCTTTTCGTAGGACCTTTTTCTCGAAAAGTATTGAACATCATCCAAACAAAATAAAAATAGAGTGTGTCATCTCAACAGGTGACACACTCTATTTTTATTCAAAGAAAGCTTGCATTTGATCTCTTACCTGTTGGCACCATAAAATTTCTTGTTGGCAAAGAAGAACTTTTCGTTTGATGACGACATAGCGTCCAAAGTCTTCTTTTTTTGTTGAGGTAAGGCCATCTAATTTGGCTTGGTTTTTTTGAAGTATTTTATTCAATTGTTGTTCACGTGTAAATAGCAAACCATTTGCTGTGTTTTTATCTAATGTAGAAAAGGCATAGATTTTTGCTAAAAATTCGTCTTTTTGTGTTGGTGAGGGTGTCTCTTCCTTAATCCATTCTTCAACGAGTAAACGTCCTTCATTCGTTAGCTCATAAATTTTTTTCTGTGAATGTTGCTCGTTATCTAAGATAGACAAGTAACCTTGTTGCTCGAGTTTCGCTAAAGTTGTGTAAATTTGACTATGGTGTGCCTCCCAGAAAATATTAATCAATTGTTTTAACTCATAGCCAGATCGTGGCTTTGTTAAAAGAACACACAATAGAATATAAGATAAAGTATTCACTGAGTAATACTCCTTTCTCCGTTTTTTTTTATTATATCATAAAAAATATACTCAAATTACATGTGCATATTGACATGTAATTTGAGTCATGTATGATGCTAGGTAGAGGGGAATGATAAATTTGGAGAATAAAATTGAACTGGAAGAACAAACTTCCGAGAAAAATTCAGCATTGGTTGTGGCTGCAACCTGTATGATTGCTTTTATGGGAGTAGGATTAGTTGATCCCATTTTAAAAACAATTGCTTTACAATTAAATGCGACGCCTGCAGAAACCACGCTTTTATTTACGAGTTATATGTTAGTAACAGGTGTAGTCATGTTATTTACGGGATTTTTATCTAGCAGAATTGGTTTGAAAAAAACATTGATGATGGGCTTGTTGATTATTGTGTTATTTGCCGGACTAGGTGGATTATCGAATAATATTGGTTTATTGATTGGCTTACGTGCTGGTTGGGGGATCGGTAATGCACTGTTTGTTTCAACAGCGTTAGCAACAATTGTTAGTATTTTGGTAGGAAACACAGAGAAAGCAATCATGATGTATGAAGCTGCGATTGGCTGCGGAATGGCAATTGGTCCGTTGTTAGGTGGCGTACTAGGAAGTGGATCATGGAGATACCCATTCTTTGGTGTCGCCTTTTTAATGTTGTGTGCTTTTGTTGCATTGGCTATTTTATTACCTGAAATTGAAAAACCGAAACGTAAGGTTCAATTTTTAGAAGGAGTGAAAGCTTTAGCTAATCATAAATTACGTTCAGTTGGTTTAATTGCATTACTATACAATTTTGGCTTTTTTACTTTGCTGGCATATGCGCCCTTTCTGTTAACTGGTTATACTGAGATGCAAGTGGGATTTGTCTTTTTTGGTTGGGGTGTGTTGTTGGCAATTTCTTCCATTTTTGTAGCACCATTTTTAGAAAGAAAGTATACAACGTACCGTACAATCATGACTGCTTTTGTTTTCTTTACATTTTGTTTGATCCTACTTGGTTTGGGAACATCAATTCCGATACTTGTACCAATCAGTATTGTGTTAGCAGGATTTTTCCAAGGAATCATCAATACATTGTTAACAACTATTGCGATGGAAATTCCAGGTTTGGAGAGAAATGTGGCTTCTTCTAGTTATAGTTTTGTCCGCTTTTTTGGGGGAGCTTTGGCACCATTCATTGCGGGGAAAATAGGAGAAATCTTTGATGAAAAATATTCGTTTTATTTTGCAGCAATTATTGTTTTGTTAAGTTTAGGATTTATTGTTTATCATCGACAATATTTTGTAACAGAAGAAGGAAATCAGAAATAAAAATAAAAAAGATTCTAGATGCTTCGTTATAAAGTTTCTAGGATTTTTTTTATTTTCTTGCTGCGCTGATCTGTACCTTGAATCAAAGTAAATAACGAAGCAATACCTAGATACATCCAGCTACGCAAATTGAGTATTCTTACTCAAATACTATAGCCAACTCGTTTGAGCCACTAGTAAAAAAGAATAATATCCGCTAAAATCAAAGGATAAAAGCTAGCGAGGATAGTATTTAAAAGAGAAGTGAGAGAAGATAATAGCAACCACATGCGCTAATTCATTAAAGGCAGAACAAATGCCAACTCTAAAAGGTTAAATAAAAATATAAGATGGAAATTAAATCTAATGTAAATATTTTTTCTCTTATTGAACCAGTAGCTAACAGGTAGCAATAAAAGAAATAAGATAGGAGTCATAGTTATCCTCCTAAATTAGTGTTATCTATTAATGTATCAGGTTTAGTGGGGAAATAGCGAGGAGTGAAGAAAAAATGTTTGAAGAAGATTTTCGTGAAGTGGGGCTAACGCTAGTTGAATTACCCATTGAATTGATTGATGGACGACCAGTGTATCGAGGCTATCTTAAAGAATTACCGACAATCAATGCACAAGGTGAGTCTAGAAAAGTCATGCAACAAAAATTAGCAACGATTTATCAAGCGTATCGTACAGAGATGCTTGAAGAATTGGAAGAAGAAAAAGAAAAGACGATGAACTTATCTGTTGATGAGTTGCTTCGATATTACGACGGAGAGACATTTGATGGTTTTTCAATTAATGAAGGAAGTTCTGAGACAGATTCAGAAAATCATTGGAGTTAATCAAATTAGGGAGTGAATAGCGTGGGGATGACTATAGTAATCTAAAAAAATTATCGTTTTTGGAGTTTTCTCTTCAGATTACTCTTTTTAAAAATTTAATGGAAGTTTTCTAGGTTAATCTATCTTTTTAGTAATAAAAATAACCGCACAGAAATTAGGTCAATGAGTTGATTTTTGTGCGGTTATTTTAGTTGAAGACGATTTTATAGTAGTGCATTTTTCACTGATAGGAGAGTGAAGTGATCTTTAGAAAATTCTTTTGTTTTCGGAGTTGATAAATGTAAATGACAAAATCGATCAAAAATATTTTTTTTGAACAATTCACTTGAATAGGGATAGTATAAGCTAATCAGTAAGACTTCAATATGACCAATATACTCCCACTCAAATATCAAAGATTCTATCTCTTTTTGTGTGATCAATGATTTTTCTGGTAGGCTAATCAAGTTAGAAATACTAAAGGCTATTTTGGATAAAGTGCAATCATGATACAACAATTTTTGTTGAATGGGTTGAATATCCCCATTATTTTTTACACATAAGTTTAGTTCTTCTACAATGGACATCAGTGAGGTTTTTGTGTATTCTCTATCTAAAAATTTTGCTAATTCTGTAAATTCTTCCATACTAACTCCCATCTTGTCAATAAGCGCTAGAACTAAATCAAATGATACATTTGTCTGCTCATTTTCTAACTTTGAAAGAAATGAAGAAGAGATTATAGTATTTGCTAATTCTGTTTGACTAATTCCTTTTCTAGTACGTATGAATTTTAATGCTTTCCCAACTAACATAGCTAGTCTCCCACGAAAAAAATAAATAGTTCATCTACGCTAGTATTTAATGATTTAGCTAATGAAAAGGCTAATTTCAAACTAGGGTCATATTTATCATTTTCAATTGCGATAATAGTTTGTCGAGTTACGTTTGTCATTTTTGCTAACTCGGATTGTGTCATTTTTTTAGCTTTCCGCAATTCCTTTACATTATTTTTCATCTTCAAAATACTTTCTGCTTTCCACTTTTAAATTAATAAAAATTATAATTAAAATTACAACTAAGATTGACCATAATTGATTATAAGAGGTTAAAAATGAAATGTTCAATAAATTCCCAATTAAATCTGCTATCAAAGAAATAATTATTAATCCGAGCGTCAGGAGCATTGATTTACTTAAAGCATTTTTTAATATCATCTTTCCTAGTTCATCTTTTTTCTTACCAATTTTAGAAAGTGTTGCACCAATAAGTAATGCAGTAGTGATTATTAAAATTACAGATAGTAGGTATACCATGTATTAATTCTCCTCTCAGTTTCCTTATAAAAATTAAAACATCCACTAGACAAAAAGTAAAGAACGTTTTACTTTTTTAGGCTTGAACATATTCACTTTTTCTTCAAATAGGAAAATTACATTCGTTAAGTTCAATTATGTATTACTATTTTGAATAGGAGGAAAATAATTATGAAAAGGAGTAGCAGGAGAAAATTATTTATTTTTTGCTTTGTGTTTGTTCTGTGTTTTTTAGTTGTAAATAAAGGTGAAACTTTTTTGAGTTTAATGAAATATCGTTATCAATCAAGTGATTTTATTTCGATCACATCTATTTCAGAGATTAGCAATACAAAACAGAATAGTATTATTTACTTAGGTCGAGAGACGTGTCCAACTTGTCGTGAATTTGTTTCACAAGTAAAAAAGGTAAATTCATCAGATAGACAAAAAATTTATTACATAGACACAAAAAAACAAAGTAATAATCCGCAATTTAAAAAATTCATAAAAAAAGAGAAGATAAGTACAGTTCCTACATTAATTTATATCAAGAGAAATAAGATTATTAAGATTTATAGTTATCCAGATTTAAATAAAAATAAACTAAAAAGTATACTTAAGGGAGATATTTATTTATGAAATCAATCATTGAGAAAATGCCAATTTTAAAAATTATGATTATTGCAGTCGTATCGGCGTTACTTTTGAATATTGGATTTACCACAGCTAGTGTATATGCTTCTGAAGTTAGCAGTAAAGAATAAGTTGAATTAACAAATTCTTTACTTAAAAGTATCACCTTTGATAAAAATACCAATAAACTATTTATGGATGAAGAGAAGTTAATAAATACAACTGAACTTACTTCTACAGAAGCGAGTAAATTAGCAACTGAATTTAATTCTCTATCTAGTGAGGAGCAAAAAGACTTGATGAAGGATTTTAGTAAAAACAATACCGCTCGTGTTGCTCCTATTATAATTTGGGCAGCGGGAGTACTAGGTGGTTGGCTAGCAACTAAATTATTAAACTGGGGAGCACATAAATTCTGTAGTTCATATAAAAACTATAATTCTATTACAAAATATGTTTGTGAGGTTATTGATTAATTTAAAAAATATTATTTTGAGTAACTCAATTATTATTTTTGTTTTTAAGTAATGAATAAATAAAATGTTGGAAGCAACTATTATTACTGAAAGAAAAAAGCTAGTATATTGAAAAATCTACTAGCTTTTTTTATGTTCAAATTCAATATTATTTTGTTCAGCTTTTTTAAATTGAACAGGGGGTAACAGCTTAATCCTTAAATTAATAGTGTAATGAAAATCTAACGTTCAGAGATTAGGTTGGAGGTTTAATTTCTAAAGAGTGGCTCATCAGTTACACACTCCCTAAATTAATGAAATGTGTGTTTCAAATGATCTTTATTCAATTGATATTTGTAAGTTAAATGGAAAAAACCTGCAATTAAAAGTGTGAATGTATATGGTAGCGAATAATTAAAAAATGATACGTAATTAATCGCTGCTAATAAACTCAAGGCTAACATATAGCTTACATAAAGCCGGATTAGTAATCCTTTTGGGCCGATTTTTTCAAAATACTTTGTCCATTTTTCTCGCTGCATGCCTTGACTTCTTTTTTTTATCTGAAAGAAAAGTGTTAGTAAAGCTACACCAAAAAAAGCGGCAATGTTTAGGGAAAATAAATAGACTAAAAAGACGGTTAAAATTTCAAACATGAGAATACCTTTCTATTAGTTGAATCATTAAAAAATAATTTAACTTTTTTGCATAACTTATAGTGAGAGGAAACAACATATGATAACAAATGTTTCTTGTGAAACAAATTAGCTGTTACTCACGGACTTGGCCTTCGCCATAAATGATATATTTTGTTGTAGTTAGTTCATTAAGTCCCATTGGTCCTCTTGCGTGTAATTTTTGCGTGGAGATACCAATCTCAGCACCAAATCCAAAAACAGCACCATCAGTAAATCGGGTAGACGCATTAACATAGACTGCTGCGGCATCTACTTGATTTAAAAACATTTGACTAGCAGCATAGCTGTCTGTAACGATTGCTTCCGAATGTTTTGTGTTGTGGCGGTTGATATGGGTGATGGCTTCGTCGATTGAGTCGACGATTTTTACTGCTAAAACATAATCAAGATATTCTGTATCCCAATCTTCGTCTGTTGCTAAAGATGCCGTTTCTAAATATTCTAGAGAGCGTTGATCTGCGCGTAATACAACGCCACTGTCGACCAATGCTTTTTCAATTACTGGCAAGAAAAAAGGAGCGACTTCTGCATGAATCAATAACGTTTCAGCAGCATTACAAACAGAAGGACGAGAAGCTTTTGCATTGACGATAATTTTTTTTGCCATTTCTAATTGTGCGTCTTTATCAATATAAATATGATTGTTTCCTGTACCAGTTTCGATAATTGGAACAGTTGCATGAGCTTTGACTCGTTGGATTAAACTTGCTCCCCCACGAGGAATTAAAACATCTAAATAATCAGTCAGTTTCATCAGTTGATCAGCAACCTCGTGAGAAGTGTCTGTCACAAATTGAATTGCGTAAGGAGAATGTCCATTGTCCACCAAAACTTGTTGTAGGATTTCTACCAGTTTTTGATTGGAAACAAAGGCTTCTTTTCCACCACGTAAGATAACTGCATTTCCAGATTTGAAAGCTAAGCTGGCAGCATCTGTTGTGACATTTGGTCGTGATTCATAAATAATTCCAATAACACCAAGAGGCACGCGTTTTTTTCCAATCAGCAAGCCGTCCTCATTTTTCCACATATGATCAACTTTTCCGATTGGATCGTCCAGTTGGGCAACCTTTCTCATTTCCTCTGCCATTGAATGAATTCGTTCAGATGTGAGTCTTAATCGGTCTTGCATCGTCTCGCTAATTTTATTTTGTGTTGCATGAGTCAAGTCTTCTTTGTTTGCTTCGAGAATAGCCACTTGATTTTCTTCAATCGCATCCGCCATTTTAAGTAACAAGTCATTTTTATCCGTTGTACTCATTAAAGCTAAAGTAGTAGCACTGCTTTTAGCATTTTCTCCGAGCTGTCTTAAATCGATCATCATAAATCCTCCTTTGTTTTTATAAAAGTGGGTCGAGTTCTCTCATCAAAAGGTCTTTTAGTTGTGCTTGAAAAAAGTACCGATTTCTTTACCGGCTAAAATATCAAAAATGATTGCTGGATTTTTCCCGTTTGCAAGGACCATAGAGCGGTTTGCATCAAAAATCCGTTTTGCAGCTTGTAATTTGCTGTGCATACCACCTGTTCCAAATGTACTTCCCGCACCACCAGCTTTTGCCATTAAATCGTCATTGATTTCTGTGACCAATGAGTACAGTTCAGCTTGAGCGTTAGTTGAGGGATTGTCAGAATAAAAGCCATCAATATCAGATAAGACAATCAATAAATCCGCCGTAACTAACTGAGTTACGATTGCAGAAAGTTGGTCATTGTCTCCAAATTTTGTCGAATGATCTAACTCATCGACTGCAACGGTGTCATTTTCATTTACAATGGGGATTGCACCAAGAGCGAGAAGCTGCTCTAAAGTATTGGTTACGTTTTTTCTGCTTTCTGGAAAATCGATTACGTCACGTGTTACTAAAACTTGTGCAGTTTGCTGACCGTAAGTTGCAAACCGTTGATTATAAATATTTATCAACTCACCTTGACCAATCGCGGCGATTGCTTGTTGTTCAGGAATCGTTTGTGGTCTTTGATTCAGATTCATTTTTGTCATTCCGACCCCGACAGCACCGGAGGAAACCAAAATAATTTCTTTTCCGCGATTACGTAAATCGGTTAAAACAAAAGCAAGTTGATCAATCGCAGCGAGATTTACTTTTCCATTCGGATAAATCAATGTGCTTGTTCCTACCTTGATGATAATTCGTTTTGCTTGAGTTAGTTCTTTGCGCATGAGACACCTCTAATAATTATTTGAATAAATTTTGTATGTAATTTTTTTCTATTCTACTTGTTTTAGTGTCTAAAGTCATGTTTAAAAGAAGAAGTTTTTTTCAATTAAGAAGAAAAAAAGGTCTATCTTTGAAAACTTTTCTACAGGATAACAGAATTTCTTGAAGATTTTGCAAAGAAAGGCCTTTGGTAGTGTGAATATGGTAAAATAAAACATAGTTTATTCTAGGGGGAAGATTCGTGAAAAAAAGAGGTTTTGAAGTTGTTTCTAACTATGCGAGTCAAGAAATCAATTTACCAAAAAGAGCAACACACCACGCTGCAGGATATGATTTTGAAGCTGCGGCAGATATTATTATTCCAAGTATTTGGAAGTCAGGTATAAAAAATGGACTTACTACATTGATAGAATCAATGGGAGAAAAAGCAACAGCAATTGATGAAAAACAATTAAAACCTACTTTGGTGCCAACAGGTATCAAATCCTATATGGGAGAAGATGAATTTTTACAATTAGCTAATCGTTCAAGTAATCCTTTAAAACGGTTTTTGGTTTTAACAAATGGTGTTGGGGTCATTGATAGTGATTACTACAATAATCCAGATAATGAGGGACATATTATGTTCCAGTTTACTAATTTTGGTTTTAAAGATGTGATGATTAAAAAAGGTGAACGAATTGGTCAAGGCATTTTCTTGCCGTTTTTAAAGGCAGATCAAGATGAAACAACAACAAGTCGAGAAGGCGGGTTTGGTTCTTCGAATAAAAACTAAATTGGCCAGAATTTATTAGCTATTTAAAGGAGGCGAGACAATGGCAAAAAAATCAAAGACACAATTTGTTTGTCAAAATTGTGGTTATGTGTCGCCTAAATTTTTGGGACGTTGCCCAAATTGTGGAAAATGGAATACGATGGTCGAAGAGATTGAACAAGATACAAGTGATCGTCGAGTACGCACCAGTTTAACTGGTGAACGAGCAAAGCCTACCAAAATCGACGAAGTAGTCCCTAAAAAAGAGCCTCGTGTACAAACAAAGTTAACAGAGTTAAACCGTGTACTTGGGGGTGGGGTAGTTCCAGGCTCAATGGTATTGATTGGTGGAGATCCGGGGATTGGGAAGTCAACGTTGCTTTTACAGGTATCTCAGCAATTAGCAGCTATTGGGGGAAAAGTTTTATATGTTTCTGGTGAAGAAAGTGCGGAACAAATTAAGCTTCGTGCGGAACGATTAGGAAACATCGATACCGAGTTTTATTTATATGCTGAAACAGATATGAATGAAATTAGTCATGCAATTGAACAGCTGAAACCAGACTATGTTATTATCGACTCGATTCAAACAATGACTCAACCAGATATTACAAGTGCGGCTGGTAGTGTTAGCCAGGTAAGGGAAACAACTGCTGAATTGTTGAAAATTGCGAAGACTAATGGTATTGCTATTTTTATTGTTGGACATGTTACTAAAGAAGGCTCGATTGCGGGGCCAAGAATGTTGGAGCATATGGTGGATACTGTTTTGTATTTTGAAGGAGAAAAGCATCACAGTTTCCGAATTTTACGTGCGGTGAAAAATCGTTTTGGTTCAACGAATGAGATTGGTATTTTTGAAATGCGTGAACATGGACTAGAAGAAGTATCTAATCCTTCTCAAATCTTTTTGGAAGAACGTTTAGATGGCGCAACTGGCTCAGCAATTGTTGTTGCAATGGAAGGTACTCGTCCAATTTTAGTAGAAATCCAAGCTTTAGTTACACCAACTATGTTTGGAAATGCGAAACGCACGACTACAGGTCTAGATTTTAATCGTGTTTCTTTGATTATGGCAGTTTTGGAAAAACGAGCAGGATTGCTGTTACAAAATCAAGATGCTTACTTAAAAGCGGCTGGTGGAGTAAAATTAAATGAACCAGCAATTGATTTAGCGATTGCGGTAAGTATTGCATCAAGTTATAAAGAAAAAGGAACACAACCAACGGAATGTTTTATTGGCGAAATTGGGCTTACTGGTGAGATCCGACGTGTGAGTCATATTGAACAACGTGTCAAAGAGGTTCAAAAATTAGGATTTACGAAAGTCTATTTGCCAAAAAATAATCTAGGTGGGTGGAAGGCTCCTGTGGGTATTGAAGTTATTGGAGTCGCAACATTAAGCGAAACGCTTAAAAAAGTATTTCAAGCATAAAAATAAAAAAATGAAATGGAGGAACAACTATGCAAAAACGCGTCATTACATTGTTGATGATCATTGCGGGAGCAAGTCTAGGTATTTCTTTTTTACCAGCTGCTTGGCAAGCAATCGGCCAACAAACCAATGGCTGGCTGAACAATACGTTTACTAATAGCCTGTTAGGTGCACTTATTTTCTTTATTTTATCTCTGCTATTAGCAAAACATATTGCTGCTGTGCTGAAACAAGTAGAAGAAAAATTGAGTGAGATTAGTTTAACTTATTTATTGTTTGGAGCAATTGGTACAATTATTGGGTTAACTTTAGGGGTAATTATTTCAACTCCTCTTTACAATATGGAAATTCCATTTGTAAATAGTGTTTTACCCATTCTATTGATGATCTTTTTAGGTTATTTTGGTATGAGAATGGGCACAACTCGAATTGATGAATGGAAGAAAATATTTGCGCCACGAAACAAGAAAGTGGAACAAGAATTACCAAATCAGTTTGAAAGCCAGTTATTAGAACGTAAATCAGGCGATAATTTCCACAAATATAAAATTTTAGATACGAGTGTTATCATTGACGGTCGAATTTATGATATTGCTAAAACAGGTTTCTTAGAAGGAACGTTAATGATTCCAAATTTTGTTTTATATGAATTGCAATACATCGCAGATTCTGGTGATAGTTTAAAACGAGTTCGTGGACGCCGCGGGCTAGATATTTTAAATGCTTTACAAAAAGAAGAAGGTATCTCTGTTGAAATGTATGATGGAGACTTTGAAGAAATCAGTGAGGTTGATAGTAAACTAATTAAATTAGCTAAACTGTTAGATGGCGTGATTGTTACTAATGATTATAACTTGAATAAGGTCTCTGAGTTTCAAAATGTGCCAGTCTTAAACATCAATGCGTTAGCAAATGCAGTTAAGCCAGTTGTGATTCCTGGTGAGACAATGAATGTTTTAGTCGTAAAAGTCGGAACAGAACGTCAGCAAGGTGTTGCTTACTTAGATGATGGAACAATGGTTGTCGTTGAAGATGGCCAGCATTATATGAATGAGCATCTTGAAGTTGTCGTAACTAGTGCGTTGCAAACAGCAGCTGGTCGAATGATTTTTGCTAAACCAGCGCATGCAGGTCGGGGTATTGATAACAAAAAAAATTCTGAAACGAAGACAAAATCTTAATTTCATAAATAAAATGAGCCAACTGATGAGGAAATTCAATCGGTTGGCTTTACTATTTGCACTAGAAAAGGTAAAATTTTGCTGAGTGACTTTAAATAAATAATGTTTTTAAGGTCAAAGCTGACGGATTTTTGCTGTTAGTCACATAAGTCTAGTTTGAAAGAAGAGGAAGAAAATGACGAAAGTACGCGTACGCTATGCACCAAGTCCAACAGGGCATTTACATATTGGAAATGCACGAACTGCATTATTCAATTATTTATTTGCTCGCCACAATGATGGAGAATTCATCATCCGTATTGAAGACACTGACCAAAAACGTAACATTGAAGATGGAGAAAAAAGTCAGTTAGAAAATTTAGCTTGGTTAGGAATGGATTGGGACGAGTCTCCTGAAAATCCTGGAGAATATGGTCCTTATCGTCAATCTGAACGTAAAGAAATTTATCAACCACTGATTGATCAATTACTTGCAAGCAATCGAGCTTACAAATGTTACTGTACAGAAGAAGAATTAGAAGCGGAACGTGAAGCACAACGCGCTCGTGGTGAAATGCCTCACTATGGTGGGAAATGTGCAAACTTAACGCCAGAAGAACAAGCTGAAAAAGAAGCTCAAGGGCTAGAGTCAGTTGTTCGTTTCCGTGTGCCACGAAACACAGAATATAAGTTCAACGATATGGTCAAAGGTGAAATTTCATTTGAATCAGATAATATCGGCGGAGACTTCGTCATTCAAAAACGTGATGGCATGCCAACCTATAACTTTGCTGTAGCAGTGGATGATCACTTGATGAAAATTACTCATGTTTTGCGTGGAGATGACCATATTGCAAACACACCAAAACAATTAATGATCTATGAAGCATTTGGTTGGACACCACCAACATTTGGGCACATGACACTGATTATTAACAGCGAAACTGGTAAAAAATTAAGTAAACGTGATGAATCAATCCTTCAATTTATCGAACAATATCGTGAATTAGGTTATTTACCTGATGCAATGTTCAACTTTATTGCATTGCTTGGTTGGTCACCAGTAGGCGAAGAAGAAGTCTTCAGTCAAGAAGAATTAGTGAAAATGTTTGATCCAGAACGTTTGAGCAAATCACCTGCAGCATTTGATGCGAAAAAATTACAATGGGTAAACAACCATTACATGAAAGAAATGGATTTAGCTGAATTAACAGATATGTGTTTACCATATTTGATTGCAGATGGCCGAGTTGAAGAAAATCCTGATGAAAAAACAATTGAATGGGTGAAAAAAATTGTTCAATTATATCAACCACAAATGAGCTATGCTGCGGAAATCGTTGAAGTGTCAGAGTTATTCTTTAATGAACATCCAGTTTTAAATGATGCGGCAAAAGAAGTATTAGCTGGTGAAACAGTTCCAGCTGTTTTGACAGCATTTAAAGCACAGCTAGAAGAAATGGAAGTTGTTGATGCTCCAACAGTTAAAGCAGCTATCAAAGCTGTACAAAAAGAAACTGGTGTTAAGGGCAAAAACTTATTCATGCCAATTCGTGTTGCTGTTTCAGGACAAATGCATGGTCCTGAATTACCAGACACAGTTGAATTATTAGGCCGTGAAAAAGCACTTGCTCATTTAAACCAAGTAATAAAATAAACACGAAGAACAGAAGAAGTAAACAACTAGTTTGTTTTTAGAGAGGCGACGGAAGGTGAAAGTCGTTACAAAGTAGGTGTTGAAATGCCTCTGGGAGTGGTTTTAGCGAACACAAGTAGCTAAAAACGGGTAGCAGACGTTATTTTGCTTCGAGGTAATCTGTTTTGATTATGAAAAAAAGTGGAACCACGCCATTAGCGTCTTTTATTTAAGGAAACTTATTTAAAAGACGCTTTTTATTTATAGTTTTGGTTACATAAATCTGTTATGGAAAGGAGTGAAGGTGAATGAATTGGTTTACGCGAATAATTACTGCTACGAAAAAAAATGATCCTGCTGTACGTTCGACTTTAGAAATTGTTCTAACATATCCAGGATTCCATGCGTTACTTTGGCATCGTCTTTCTCATTTCTTATACCAGCATCGTTTGTATTTATTAGCTAAAATCATTGCCCAATTCTGGCGCTTTTTAACTGGGATTGAAATACATCCTGGTGCACAAATTGGTAAAGGCGTCTTTATTGATCATGGAATGGGCGTAGTGATTGGAGAAACGGCAGAAATTGAAGATGATGTGGTCTTGTTCCATGGTGTGACTTTAGGCGGGACAGGCAAACAAACAGGTAAACGACATCCTACAGTTAAACAGGGCGCGTTGCTCTCTGCAAATGTACAGATTTTAGGTCCAGTGACAATTGGGCGGCATGCAAAAGTCGGAGCAGGAGCAGTGGTACTTAATGATATACCAGATGATGCTACAGCAGTTGGTATTCCGGCAAAAGTTGTTCGGATTAAAGGTGAAAAGATAAGGAGAACAGAATGATAAAAATATATAATACGCTTACTCGAGAGAAAGAAAAATTTGTTCCTATTGTAGAAGGTCAGGTTGGAATGTATGTTTGTGGGCCAACCGTTTATAACTATATCCATATTGGAAATGCGCGGAGTACCATTGCATTTGATACAATTCGTCGTTATTTTGAATATCGCGGCTATCAAGTGAAATATGTTTCGAACTTTACGGATGTGGATGATAAAATCATCCGCGCAGCAAAAGATTTAGGGATCACAGCACCAGAAGTTGCGGATCGTTTTATCCAAGCATTTGAGGAAGATACTAAGGCGTTAAACGTGGAACCAGCAACCTTACATCCAAGAGTAATGGATCATATGCCAGACATTTTATCGTTTATCCAAGTACTGATTGAAAAAGGCTATGCGTATGAAGCGCAAGGTGATGTTTATTATCGGACACGTCGTTTCAAGGAATATGGTCAGTTGAGCGATCAGTCAATTGATGAGCTTGAAATTGGTGCGAGTCAACGAACGGGTGAAGAACAACAGCTGAAAGAAGATCCATTGGATTTTGCTTTATGGAAAAATGCCAAACCGGGAGAAATTTTTTGGGAGTCGCCATGGGGAAATGGTCGTCCAGGCTGGCATATTGAATGCTCTGTTATGGCTACAAAACACTTGGGTGAAACAATTGATATTCATGGTGGTGGACAGGATTTAGAGTTTCCTCATCATGAGAATGAAATTGCCCAAAGTGAGGCCAAAACGGGACAAAAATTTGCAAATTATTGGATGCACAATGGTTATGTAACGATTGGCGAAGAAGATCAAAAAATGAGTAAGTCTCTTGGTAATTTCATTACTGTCCATGAAATGATTCAAACAGTGGATCCACAAGTTTTACGTTTCTTCATGGCAACAACGCAATATCGCCGACCAATTCGTTATAGTGAGGCAACGATAAAGGAAGCTGCAACAAATCTACAACGCTTAAAAAATACGTATGATAACGTTCAATTTCGTAAAGATAGTGCTGCTAGTTCATTGGCAGATGATAGTGACAAAATGGCAGAATTAACTGAGTTAGAAACGCGCTTCATTCAAGAAATGGATGATGATTTCAACGCAGCAAATGGAATCACAGTTGTTTATGAGCTTGCAAAATGGTTAAATACTTATTTGGAACAAGAACAAGTTTCCCTACCAGTTTTAGACCAAGCAATAACTTTATATGCGCAATGGTTAGCGATTTTTGGAATTTTCTTTACTTCCGAAGCGTTACTAGATGAAGACATTGAACAATTGATTGAGGAAAGAAACCAAGCACGCCAAGCGAAAAATTTCGCGCGTAGTGATGAGATTCGGGACTTATTTAAAGAAAAAGGGATCATCCTGGAAGATACACCGCAAGGAACCCGTTGGAGAAGAGAAGTATGAGAGATTACACGCAGCTAAATGGTTTAGCTCTTGCATACGTTGGTGATGCAATTTATGAGATTTATATTCGAGACTACTTGATTGATCAAGGACAAACCAAACCAAATAAATTACACCATACGGCAACAAATTATGTATCTGCTAAAGCACAAGCTTATTTGATTCAAAAAATGTTAGAAGAAAATATTTTAACAGAAACAGAAGATATTTATTATCGTCGCGGTAGAAATGCCAAAAGTCATACAGGTGCTAAAAATGCAGACATCACGACTTATCGAATTGCTACAGGCTTCGAAGCGTTGATGGGGTATTTACATCTAACAAAGCAAACCGAACGAATGGAAGAATTGATTGAATGGTGTATTCAGAAAATAGGTGAAAAAAATGGATAGAAAAAATAATTTTAAAAATAAAAAACGACATACTAACGACTGGAGCAAGCAATCAAAAACATCTCAAAAAAGAACAAAGCAAGAATCAAATCATACGCAAGAAAAAGACGAATCAATTGAAGATAATTTTGTCTTTGGTCATCATGCTGCTGTGGAAGCACTTCAACAAGGACGAGGAAATAAATTGTTTCTCCAAGAAGACGCTCATGGCGAGAAGGTAGATGAGTTAAAAATAATTGCTCGTGACCAAGCAGTTCCCGTGAAATGGGTTCCTAAACCAAAATTGGATACATTAAGTGATCGAGGTGTACACCAAGGTGTGGTGTTGGCTATCACACCTTACGAATACTTATCGTTAGAACAGTTGCTTGAACAAACAAAAACAAAAAAAGAAAATCCTTTCTTTTTGATTTTAGATAGTCTAGAAGATCCTCACAATTTTGGCTCGATTTTGCGAACAGCTGATGCAAGTGGTGTGGACGGCGTAATTATCCCTAAGCATCGCGCAGTAGGAATCACACCAATCGTTACCAAAACGTCTACTGGAGCAGTTGAGCATGTGCCGGTAGCAAGAGTAACTAATTTGATTCAAGCAGCTCAGCAACTAAAAGAAGCTGGTTTTTGGATTTTTGGAACAGACATGTCTGGAACGAATTTTCAGAATTGGAATGCAAAAGGTTCAATTGCATTAGTAATTGGTAATGAAGGGCGCGGTATGAGTCAAGGATTGAAAAAAGAAATGGATGAATTATTGACAATCCCGATGGTAGGGCATGTTCAAAGCCTGAATGCAAGTGTTGCAGCAGGTCTGTTGATGTATCAGGCGTTTTCCCAACGACAGGGGGAGTAAGCTGATGAAGAAACAGTTATTGATTGTCGATGGTTACAATATGATTGGTTCTTGGCCAGAGCTTGTTTTGTTAAAGAAGCAAGACAAAATGGCTGATGCACGTGAAGCCTTGCTTCATCGGTTGTCTAATTATGCAAAATTTGAAGGAATTGAAGTAATTGTGGTTTTCGATGCGCAGCTGGTTCCTGGAATTCAACAAAACTATAAAAAATATCAGCTAGAAGTTGTATTCACCAAAGAAGATGAAACAGCAGATAGTTATATTGAGCGAGTAGCGGGTACGTTGAATGATCGATTGACACAAGTAACAGTTGCTACAAGTGATTTGGCTGAACAATGGGTAGTGTTTTCACAAGGAGCCTTACGAACTTCTGCGTATGAGTTGTATAAAACAATCAAAAAAACAGAAGAAACAATAGCCCAAGAGAATATAAATATGCGTTTTATTGATTTTCGACGTAATTCTCCTTGGAATGATGAACAATTGCATAAATTGTCTAAAAAGTTAGACGATTTAATGAAAAAGGACAGATAACCACGTTATCAGATTAAATAACACGATTTTTGATGCTAATATTCCTCCATAATAGAGATTATGGAGGATTTATTTATGCCTGAGGAGTTATTACGTGCTGCACGCAATGGTGATGAAGAAGCATTTTCTACCCTTTATCAGAAATATTATCCACTTTTATTACGCTTAAAAAATAGTTATTATGTGCGGAATTTTATGAATGAAGATTGGGAGCAAGAAGCACGTGTTGCGTTATATCAAGCATTAAAAACCTATGAAAATAACAAAGGAGTTAGTTTCGGTAGTTATTACAAAAGCGTTATTACTAACCAAATTTATTCGTTATTAAGGAAACAAAACGCATTAAAACGCAGAGATCAAAAAGACGAAGTTTCTATGGAACAGAAAATGGAATCTGAAGGACCAGATTTCTTAGCAGAAGTGACAACTCAAGAACCTGTAGCAGTCCAACAACTGCTGTTGAATGAAGCAATTGAAACATGTGAAATCCATTTTTCAAAAAGAGAAGCGCAAATTTTTCATCATTACATGCAAGGAAGTGATTTTTCCTACATCGCAAAAGATTTATCAATGGATATTCAGCAAGTAATGAGTGGATACAGTCGTGTAAAACAGAAAATCAAGAAGCATTTGAAAGCGTACAGTGAAGAATGCTAGTTAACATTCTTGTTTCAACTGTTTTTTTTTATTGCATTTCTTTTTTTTATATGGTAGACTTGAAAAGTTTTGGACTATCTGTTATAATCGATAACGAGGTGAACTGTATGCCAACAACTTTAGCTACAATCAAGAAAGATTTAGAAGGTCGTATCGGCAGCCAAATCATGTTGGTTGCTCAGACAGGAAGAAAGCGTCAAACAGAACGCCGCGGCGTTTTAACAGAAACCTATCCTTCAGTATTTGTCGTTGACTTAGATCCTGAAGAAAACTCTTTTGAACGAGTGTCTTACAGCTACTCTGATGTATTAACTCGTACAGTAGAGATTGAATTTTTAACAGAAGCAGTTTAAAAGCTGACGGGCCTTGTGTGGTTCGTTTGCTTTTTTATTTTTGAACAAGTAATCTATAAAAAGAAAACTTGTTAGGAGGCTACTGAATGAATTACCAAGTGAAAACATTTGATGAATTAACGACAAAAGAATTTTATATGCTAGTAAAAGAAAGAATTGCCGTTTTTGTGGTCGAACAAAATTGTCCATATCAAGAAGTGGATGAAATCGATCCTGAGGCATTGCATACGTTTCTGACAGATGAGCAAGGAAATGTAGCAGCTTACACACGAATTTACAAAGAAGAAGATGCTGTTCATTTTGGTCGAGTCTTGGTAGCCAAGGAACATCGTCAATCGGGATTAGGTAAGCAAATTGTTCAACGGACGTTGGAAGTTATTGAACAAAAGTATCCAAATACGCCAATTATTATTGGTGCACAAGATTATCTACGTTCGTTTTACGAATCATTTGGTTTTAATGCCATTTCCGATGTTTATTTGGAAGATGACATTCCTCATATTGATATGAAAAAATAAAAAAACTTGAAACAACAAATCTTGTTGTTTCAAGTTTTTTTATTTTATGGTTGATTCGTCTTCTACTTTTGCTTGAAGTGTTGAACGACCATTATCTTCAGCTACTTGTTGTGCCAGTAAATCACGAATGTCACTTAAGTATTGTTCAGCAGTTGGCTCATCAAGAACCTCTTCTTCTGTTTTACGTAAATCTTTTGCACTGTTGGCTGCTTTGACCACTAAGAACAAAACAAAACCTGTAATTAAAAATGTAATAATAGCACTAACAACATTACCAAATGAAAAAGTTACGCCTTTGACAGGTGTGACATCTAATACAGACAATGCTCCGTCCAAATCAGAAGTACCAGTGACAAGAGCAACTATCCAACCAATTAATGGTGTAATCAATCCTTCTACGATTTGATTAACGATTCCCGTGAATGCACTCCCAATAACAACCCCAACAGCTAGGTCGAGCACGTCGCCACGCATAATAAACTCTTTAAATTCTTTAATCATAAAACCCCTACTTTCTTTTTCCTTACCCTTAGTATATCTAAGAATAAAAAAATATAAAAACAATAAACGCTTTTGTTCGCGAAATGCTTGAATATTAACCTTCTATGCTATACTAGAAACAACTGTAACGATAAAAGGAGCACAACGACTTATGACGAATAAATTGGCGGAGGGCGTGAATTTACATGTCCTGCAAACAAAAAAATATAAAACGATTCGAATCTTTATTCGATTCACAACACGTCTTGATCGAGCAGTCATTACGCAACGGTCATTACTGAGCAGTTTGTTAGAAACAAATAGCTTAAACTATCCAGATCAAACACAGCTTAGCGCGAAATTAGCTGAATTATATGGTGCAAGTTTTGGCTGGAATGTAAGCAAAAAAGGAAATTTGCATTGGCTGAACGCAGGCATCAGTTTTGTTAATGGTGATTATGTAAATGACTCAAAGATTCTGCTCCAAGTTGTTGACTTTTTGAAAGAGGTTATCTTTGCACCAAATATTGTGGCGGGGCAGTTCGATAATCAAACGTTTGATTTAGAAAAAAATAATTTGAAAACTTATTTAGAAAGTTTGGACGAAGATAAGCAAACCTTAGCTTCATTAGCACTACAACGTCTTTACTTTGAGCAAACAGATGCTCAAAGAATCCCTAGTTTTGGAACAGTAAAAGACTTAAAAGAAATTACAGCAGAGTCACTTGCTACGTATTACCAGAAAGTCTTAGCGGAAGATCAAGTCGACATTTTTGTAATTGGAGATGTGAATGAGACGGAAGTTACTGAAGCAATTCAAACATTACCATTTACTGACCGCGAATTTGTACACCCAGAAATTTTTTATGCGCAACCACAATCAAATGTAATCAAAGAACGCCAAATGCATGAATCTGTTGTACAAGCAAAGTTAAACTTAGCTTATCAAACCAATGTTTATTACAACCAACCTGAGCGTTTTTCATTAATGGTGTTCAATGGTTTGTTTGGTGGGTTTCCGCATTCAAAATTATTTATGAATGTGCGCGAAAAAGAAAGCTTGGCTTACTATGCTTCTAGCAGTGTGGACACGTTCCGTGGATTTATGACTGTTCAAACAGGCATTGATGGGAAAAATCGCGAAAAAGTTTTACATTTGATTCATAAACAATTAGAAAGTTTACGAAATGGAGAAATCACTGACCTTGATTTAGCTCAAACAAAAGCAATGTTGAAAAATCAATACTTGCTATCACTTGATGCACCTCAAGCAGCGATTGAATCGACTTATTTAGATAACTGGCTACCAGAAACCAAATTAACAGATGACGAGTGGCTAGCTCGACTGGAAAGTATCACAATCAAAGATGTTCAAAAAATTGCAGATCAAGTAGAGCTTCAAGCAATTTTCTTTTTAGATGGAGGAAGCATGAATGAATAAAACCGAGTATTCACAAATTAATGAAACGCTTTATCATGAAGTGCTACCAAATGGATTGACCGTTTACTTGTTGCCAAAAAATGAGTACCACAAAACTTATGGCTTATTTAGCACTAATTATGGCTCAATCGATAATGAATTTATTCCTTATGGAGCAACTGAAAAGATAAAGGTACCTGATGGAATTGCCCATTTCTTAGAACACAAATTATTTGAAAAAGAAGACGGAGATGTTTTCCAATTGTTTGGACAACAAGGTGCGTCTGCAAATGCATTTACTAGTTTTACCAAAACAAGTTATTTGTTTTCAACGACGGATCAAGTGGAAAAAAATTTATTGACACTATTGGACTTTGTACAAGCACCCTATTTTACTGAGGAAACAGTCAACAAAGAAAAAGGAATCATTGGACAAGAAATTCAAATGTATGAAGATGATCCTAACTGGCGTCTATTTTTTGGTATTTTGAATAACTTATATCCAAACCATCCTTTACACATTGATATTGCAGGGACGGTTGATAGCATCGACAAAATTACTGCCGATGATTTGTATACTTGTTATCACACGTTTTATCAGCCAAGTAATATGGTTTTGTTTTTAGTTGGAAATTTAGATCCAGAGAAACTAATGGAAGTTATTAAAGAAAATCAAATGAGTAAAGAATTTCCACCAGCACAAGAAATCAAGCGATACTTCCCTGAAAATAATGATGAAATTATCGAGGAAAGTCGTCTGAGAGCAGCTGTGACACGTAAAAAATTCGTATTGGGAATTAAAGGTGTTGACGAGTTGCCAGCAGATGGCTATCAATTGATGCGCTATAAAACAGCATTGAATCTCTTATTCCAATTACTGCTAGGAAATACTTCCCAAAACTATTTGAAACTTTACAATGAAGGAATCATTGATGACAGTTTTGGTTTTGAATTTAGTTTAGATCGTGAATTTCATTTTGCTGATTTTAGTGGTGATACGGATGAACCAAAACTTGCTGCGCAGCAAGTACGGAAAATCATTCTTGGTTTTGAGAAAGATCCAGAAGTAAATGAAAAAAATCTTGAATTATTGAAGAAAAAAATGTTAGGGAAATACTTCCAATCACTTAACTCCATTGAGTATATTGCTAACCAATTTACCCAAAGTCTTTATGGTGCGTATACTTTATTTGATTTGCCAGAAGTGATCGAATCAATCCAATTAGCTGATGTATTAGCTGTTGGTTCGGCATTTTTAGTGGCAGAGACGTTTAGTGAGTTTTATATGGAACCACAGGGTGAGTGAGATGCCAACGGCGTTAGTTATGGGAGCTAGTGGGGATATTGGTGAAGCGATTTGTCGTCAGTTGGCGCAAGAGGGCTGGTCATTGTATTGTCACTATCATCGCAATGAAAAAAAAGTATTAAATTTCGTTTTAGACTTGCAAAAATGTTATCCGCTGCAAGATTTTTTTATGGTATCCTTAGACATGTTAAGCATGGAAGAAATACCGAAATTTACACAAGGATTATTTCAAGTTGACAGTGTCATTTTTGCATCAGGATTTACGAAATATGCTTTGTTTAAGGAGTATACGGAATTAGACATGGATCAGCTTTGGCAAATTCATGTGAAATCTCCGCTATTGCTTTTGCAAAGGCTAGAAACAAAACTTGCTCGGTCTGATTATGGCAGAATTGTGTTTATTGGTTCTGTTTACGGGATGCAAGGAAGCAGTATGGAAACAGTTTACAGTGCTGTTAAAGGTGCCCAACAAGCATTTGTTAAAGCATATGCAAAAGAAGTTGCAACATTAGGAATAACGGCCAATGTCATAGCGCCAGGAGCTGTCGCAACAGCGATGAATCAGGACTGGTCTAAGACAGAATTAACGGAATTAAAAGAGGCAATCCCGCTAGGAAGACTAGCTCAGCCAAAAGAAGTTGCTGCTGCTGTCACATTTTTATTACAAAAAGAAGCGGCCTATGTCACCGGAATTACACTACCAGTAACGGGTGGTTGGCTAGAATAAAAAGACTGGAGAAGATGAACGAGTGGCTTTTGAAACCATTGGGGAAAAATTACGGCAAGCTCGTCTAAATAAAAAAATATCTTTAGACGAATTACAACAAATTACAAAAATTCAAAAACGTTACCTTGAAGCAATCGATAACGACGAATTCGATCAACTTCCTGGTAAGTTTTATGTACGTGCATTTATTCGTCAGTATGCGCAAGCTGTTGGAGAAGATGGCGATAAACTTGTGGATGTTTTCGATGGAAAAAGAAAATTATCTGATGGCTCAGAAATTAAAAGACCAGAGCCAGAAACTGTGAGTGGTTCACGAAAAGCAATGCACCAAGAAGAATTTAAACCAAGTAAATTTTGGACAAGTCTGCCTGTTGTTTTGTTAGGATTGGTTGCAGTTGCAATCGTGATTGTTGTTGGTTATATGACGTGGCAAGATCGCCAAGCGGCACCAATTATTAGTGAAGCGAGCTCATCAATGACAGTCGATGGATCAATTGAGGAAACAAAGCAATCCTCACAATCAAGTGAATCAACGTCAGCACAATCTTCGACAGTTGAATCCACGACTGAAGAAAAGAAGATGACGATTACTGCTGGTACAGATACAACGAATGCAATTGATGTGAACATTATTGATGCAACGGAGCCTTTAACACTGGAATTCACAGCGAAAGATCGTGTGTGGGTAGGTGTGATGGTTAATGGTGCGTATGTTTACCAAGGAACACTTGCAACTGGTGAATCACAGAGTACACAGATTGCTGCTAATGTGCCTAATGCAGTTGTGACAATTGGTGCAGCAAGCAATATTTCAATTAAAGCAAATGGGGAAGATGTTCCAGTGAATGCTGGAGAAAATAATTTAAGTCCCAAAAACGTTAACCTTGCTATCCAATACGCAGAATAATTCAAACAAAACTGCAATAAAAATCCACTCGATTTTTATTGCAGTTTTTCAATAGTAAAATGAATAATTTTTTTCGTGAGTGAAAAAAGTAAGTTATTTCTGTGGAAACTTTAGTGAGACTCACGTAAAATGAACAAGAAAGGAGTGCAATAGTGTGAATTTACCAAATAAATTAACTGTATTAAGAATTTGTATGATTCCAATCTTTATCCTTGTTGTAGGAGTACCTTTGGATTGGGGACAATTGACGGTGGGAACAACAACTGTTGCTGTAACACAGATAGTTGGAGCAATCATTTTTGCAATTGCAAGTATTACGGACTGGCTTGACGGGAAAATTGCTCGTTCTCAAGGTTTAGTAACAAACTTCGGGAAATTTGCCGATCCTTTAGCAGACAAAATGTTAGTTATGACAGCATTTATTATGTTAGTTGGTCAAGATAAAGCACCAGCATGGGTTGTTGCGATTATTGTTTGCCGAGAATTAGCGGTAACAGGTTTACGCCTATTATTAGTTGAACATGGTGAAGTAATGGCAGCTGCATGGCCTGGAAAAGTGAAAACTGCTACTCAAATGGTTGCAATCATTTTGTTGCTTATCAATAACATTCCATTTAACTTGATTGGTCTTCCATTAGATCAAATTATGCTTTATGCCTGTTTAGTATTCACAATCTATTCTGGTGTTGATTACTTTGCCAAAAATAGTGCTGTGTTTAAAGGCTCAATGTAATTTCGATAAAAGCTTGGTGACAATTTTGTCCCAAGCTTTTTTTAAATAAAAAAATATTTTCGTTATAGCGTATTAATTATTAGGGAGAGGAAAATTTATGAAAGCAGAGATTATTGCAGTAGGAACAGAGCTACTTCTTGGTCAAGTGGTCAATACAAACGCAACTTTTTTGGCTGAGCAGTTAGCAGATCTTGGTATTGAAGTTTACTATCAGACAGTTGTTGGGGATAACAAACAAAGACTAGATGAGTTGATAGGCTTAGCAGAGTCACGAAGCGAGTTAATTATTTTGTGTGGTGGGTTAGGTCCTACAGAGGATGACTTAACCAAAGAAGTAACCGCTGACCATTTGGGTAAAGGGTTGGTTCAAGACAGAGAAGCCTATCAAAAATTATTAGAGTTTTTTGAAACAACCAAGCGTAAAATGACTGCGAATAATTTGCAACAGTCACAAACTATTGAAGGAGGTATTGTTTTACCAAATCGTACAGGGCTAGCTGTTGGGACATTTATCCAAGAAGAATCTCATGCGTATATCCTGCTCCCTGGGCCACCAAGTGAACTGAAACCAATGTTCATTGAGCAAGTGCGTCCATTATTGATCGAAAAATTTCCTTCAAAAGAAAAATTAATTTCACGCGTCTTACGTTTTTATGGCATTGGTGAATCACGATTAGTTACAGAACTAGCCGAACTAATCTCAACACAAATTAATCCGACGATTGCACCTTATGCGAAACCAAATGAAGTTACCTTACGTTTAACGGTTAAAACCAATGATATTCATGCCGGTAATCAAGCATTGCTTGCACTGGAAGAAAAAATTCAGGAACGGGTGGGCGAATATTTTTATGGCTATGGAGATGATAATTCGTTAGAAAAAGTTGTGGTCGATTTGCTAAAAGAAAGAGGGAAAACAGTAACTGCTGCTGAAAGTTTAACTGCAGGAGAGTTTCAAGCAACATTAGGAAAACTTTCCGGTGTTTCTGAAGTTTTTCCTGGAGGATTCGTGACATACTCAGAAGGAACAAAAGCCGATTTTTTAAACATCGATCCGCAATTTCTGGAAAAATATGGAACTGTGAGTCAAGAGTGTGCCGAAAAAATGGCTGAGCAAGCAAGAAAGTTAGCGAAAACGGACTATGCGGTATCGTTTACAGGCGTTGCAGGACCAGGTATGCTTGAAAACCAAGCGGTCGGAACAGTTTGGATTGCTGTAGCTTCAGCTGAGGAAGTAAGTGCAACTAAGTTTCAATTTACGCGCGGACGTGAAGCAATTCGTCGCAACTCGGTAATGGAAGGTCTGAATATGTTACGTAAGCGGATTTTAAGAAAAAAATAAAATGCGAATATTTGTTCGGTTTTTCTTGCTTTTTAATTCTAAAACCGCTATGATAATTGTATTGAAATGACGTTGTTAATGTGAATATAAGGAGGATTATCGTATTGGCAGATGATCGTAAAGCGGCCTTAGATGCTGCGTTAAAGAAAATTGAAAAAAGTTATGGTAAAGGTTCTATTATGAAATTGGGCGAGAAAATCGACCAACAAATCTCAACAATTCCAAGTGGTTCACTTGCTTTAGATGTAGCATTGGGAGTAGGTGGTTATCCACGAGGAAGAATCATCGAAGTTTACGGGCCAGAAAGTTCTGGTAAAACAACGGTTGCACTTCATGCAATTGCCGAAGTACAAAAAAATGGTGGGACAGCAGCCTTTATTGATGCTGAACACGCATTGGATCCTCAATATGCCCAAAAATTAGGCGTTAATATCGATGAATTGTTGTTATCACAACCAGATACAGGTGAACAAGGATTAGAGATTGCTGATGCATTGGTTTCAAGTGGTGCAGTAGATATCGTTGTTGTCGATTCAGTAGCAGCGTTAGTTCCACGAGCAGAAATTGATGGTGAAATGGGTGATGCTCACGTTGGATTACAAGCTCGTTTGATGTCCCAAGCTTTGCGTAAATTATCAGGTTCAATTAATAAAACAAAAACAATTGCGATTTTTATCAACCAAATTCGTGAAAAAGTAGGCGTAATGTTTGGTAACCCAGAAGTAACACCTGGGGGACGTGCATTGAAGTTCTATGCAACGATTCGTTTAGAAGTACGTCGTGCAGAACAATTGAAACAAGGGACAGATATTGTCGGAAACCGTACGAAAATTAAGGTAGTTAAAAACAAAGTTGCACCACCATTTAAAGTAGCAGAAGTTGATGTAATGTATGGACTAGGAATCTCACAAGAGGGAGAACTACTTGATATGGCGGTAGAAAAAGATATCGTTGATAAAAGTGGTGCTTGGTATTCATATAAAGAAGATCGTATCGGCCAAGGGCGCGAAAATGCAAAAATTTATATGTCTACTCACCCAGAAATGATGAATGAAATTTCTGGCTTGGTTCGCGAAGCTTATGGAATTGGTGAAGGTATTGAAACAGAGGAAAAACCTGAACAGGAAGAATTACCTTTAACAGAAGAATAATGAATTTGATTTTCAAAGGTCGGGACAAACTGTCTCGACCTTTTTTGTCGAGGGTGAAACTAGAAGTTAGAGTCTTCATCAAGAGTATCAAGAGTAAGAGGTTTTCTCAAAAATAAAAGAACATTTGTAATCGTTAATTTATATTTATAGGACAATTTGCATTCGGATATAACAGTTGCGGTTATCTAGTTCAACGGAAATAATCGAAAACTTGACTTTTATCTGTGAAAAGAAAAAAGGATTAAGTCTAGCGAATAAACCAAGTGCTATCAAGACCTCTTTCTGTTGGCAATGATAAAAAACCACCGTTTAATATAAATTTAGAAAGCAGTTTCTTTGTTTATTTAAAGTTGACACTAAGGGGTACAAACATTAGAATAAACTTGTGTACTTTTTGTGCACATATGCAAGTAGGCATATTGATAAGATTAAAATAGTTTATCAGAAAAACTACGTGATTGATAAAATGAAAAAGATAGTATGGAGGTGGATTTTATGGTATTCAACATTCTCCTCGCTATCATCGGTTTAATTGTCGGTCTTGGTTTAGGGTTGGTCGTTGCGAAGTCACGTCACGAAAAAGAGATAGCTGGTGCAAAAACATCAGCTGTGGGTATTATCGACAGTGCAAAGAAAGAAGCAGAGACTCTAAAAAAAGAAGCATTGTTGGAAGCTAAGGAAGAAAATCAGAAATATCGTTCTGAAGTTGAAAGTGAGCTGAGAGAAAGCAAATTAGAATTAAAATCTCAAGAAAATCGATTGATTCAACGTGAACAAACATTGAATCGTAAAGATGACTCATTGGAAAAACGTGAGAACTCACTTGAAAGCAAAGAAGAAATACTTAGTTCAAAACAGCAATTAATTGAAGAGCGAGAACAAGACGTTGAAAAATTGATTGAAGATCAACAAAAAGAGTTAGAGAAAATTGCTGGTTTATCTAAAGAAGATGCAAAGGATGTTATCATGAAGTCAACCGAGGAAGAGTTGAATCATGAGTTAACTGTTATGGTGAAAGAATCTGAACAGCGTGCAAAAGAAGAGGCTGATCGTAAAGCGAAGAACTTGCTTTCATTAGCTATTCAACGTTGCGCGGCAGATCAAGTTTCTGAAACCACAGTATCAGTTGTTACTTTGCCAAATGATGAGATGAAAGGTCGCATTATTGGTAGAGAAGGTCGTAACATTCGCACATTAGAAACACTAACAGGAATTGATTTGATTATCGATGACACTCCTGAAGCAGTTGTTCTTTCTGGTTTTGATCCAATTCGGAGAGAAATCGCAAGAATGACGTTGGAAAAATTAATTCAAGATGGGCGTATCCATCCAGCTCGTATTGAAGAAATGGTTGAAAAATCACGTAAAGAAATGGATGAACGTATTCGCGAATATGGAGAAGAGGCTGCGTTTGAAGTTGGTGCACATACACTCCATCCAGATTTAATTAAGATTTTGGGACGGTTACGTTTTAGAACAAGTTATGGTCAAAATGTGTTGAAACATTCAGTGGAAGTTGCTAAACTATCTGGAATTTTAGCTGCAGAATTAGGCGAAGATATCCAATTAGCTAAACGAGCAGGCTTGCTACATGATATTGGGAAAGCACTTGACCATGAAATTGAAGGTTCTCATGTTGAGATTGGTGCAGAATTAGCTGCCAAATACAAAGAAAATCCAGTGGTTATCAATGCGATTGCTTCTCACCATGGTGATGTGGAAGCGACATCGGTTATTTCAGTACTTGTTGCTGCAGCCGATGCTTTATCAGCCGCTCGACCTGGTGCACGAAGCGAATCTTTAGAAAACTATATTCGTCGTCTTCAAAACTTAGAAAATATTTCTAATAGTTTTGCCGGCGTAGATTCAAGTTTTGCTGTACAAGCAGGACGTGAAGTACGTGTAATGGTAAAACCTGAAGAAATTTCTGACTTAGAAGCAGTTCGTTTGGTTAGAGATATTCGTAAGCGAATTGAAGAAGAATTAGATTATCCTGGACACATTAAAGTAACTGTTATTCGCGAAACACGAGCAACAGATTACGCTAAATAAAAAAACGACCAATGACTATTTTAGTCATTGGTCGTTTTTTCATTATTGTTGATTTTTTTGTGCAAGCATTTCTTGATCTTTTTCAATGGTAGTATTGATTCCCTTGATGATTGCTGGAATAAACCCAGCTTCTTCAAGTGCAACGACCCCGGCAACTGTTGTTCCTCCTGGAGAGGAAACTTGGTCAACTAATTCCCAAGGATTTTCATTGCTCTCAAGGAATTTTTCGCACGAACCTAAAATTGCTTTGGCAGAGATTTCGGTGGCTAATTTTTTTGGTAAGCCATTGAACACCCCGGCTCTTCCCATAGCGTCAATGAGCATGTAAACAAATGCAGGAGAACTTCCAGCCAAGCCAATAAAAGCACTAAAATCTGCTTCGGCTAAAGGATAGACGCTCCCGATTGCTTCAAAGATTCGTGTTGCGTGTGCGAATTGTTCTTCGGTAGCAACAGAATTTTTACAAATGGCAGAAACTCCGGCACCAACGCTGACATTGACATTTGGCATGACGCGAATTATCGCAGCTTGCGAGCTATTTAAGGCTGTTTCAAGATCATTTAAAGTTGTGCCAGATGCAATAGAAATAAAAAGAATTTTTTGACTATAGTCTTGTAGTTCATGAAGTACGGTTGAAATAATTTTAGGTTTTACTGCGAGTAGAAGAATGTCTACTTGTTCAGCGACTTCTTGATTTGTTTGACAAGCAGTGACTCCTGTTTGCTTGGCAAAGGCTTGTGCGTTTTCAAAATGGCCACTCGAAACAAAAATTTCATCTTTTGAAAAAGTTTCTTTTTCAAGTAGCCCACGAATAATTGCTTGTGCCATATTTCCTGTTCCAATAAATCCAATGTTCATTTTATTTCCTCCCTTTTGATTTTAGAATAGCTTTGTTTGTTAGGAATCGCAAGCAACGTGCTAAGCAAAAGTGGAAAATTATAATTAAATAAGCTAACATTAGTGTTATGAAATGAAAGTACATGAGTTTGGAAGGTAAAAATGTGAAAAATAAAATACAATTGATTCTTCAATGGATGAAAAGTCATAGTTTGATTTTAAAATTGATTTTTTTTGGTTCAGTATTAGTCTTTGTCGCGAATCAGGTTGCTAATATCGCAAATGGTATGAGTTGGCAAGATATTTTGGAAACAATGGATAAGCAGAATCACCTAACAATTGTTTTAATGACGTTGCTTGGATTAATGGGTGTGTTACCAATGCTTTTATATGATTGGGTGACACTTAGAGTATTGGAAAAGCAAGGAAAGCCTAAGATGCCAAGGCAAGAATTTTTTCTAGCGGCTTGGATTACGAATACAATCAACAATTTGGCAGGATTTGGTGGTGTCGTGGGTGCAAGCTTGCGCGCTAATTTTTATGGTAAGCAGGCGGATCGAAAAAAGGTACTGGCAACTGTTTCAAAAGTAGCAGTCTTTATGATAACAGGTTTATCTGTATGGTCGCTGTTCACTTTTGTGGATGTCTTTTTCATTCAAACAGAGAGTATTTTTCGAAGTTATTGGATTTGGTTACTAGGTGGAAGTTTTGTTGCACCGGTCATTTTCTTTTTTGCGTATCTTAAAAGAAGGACCCTGTTTTCAGAATTTTATCCAAAAGGCTTGGTGGGTTTATTTTTTGCCTCGTTTGGTCAGTGGACAGGTGCGCTAACCGTATTTCTATTAATCGGCAAGCTGATGGGAATCAACGTATCCCTTCATTCGATTTATCCCATGTTTATTGTAGCAACGCTGATAGGTATGTTAACGATGGTTCCGGGTGGTATGGGAACGTTTGACGTGTTGATGATTCTTGGTATGAGTCAGTTAGCTGTTCGTCAAGATGTAGCAGTTGTTTGGTTATTGTATTATCGCCTATTTTATTATGTAGTGCCATTTTTAACAGGTATTCTTTTATTTATCACGCATACTGGTGTGAAAGTGAACAGGTTTCTTGATAATATCCCACGGTTGTTTTTCCAAAAAGTGGCACATATCATTTTAGTTAGTGCTGTTTATTTTGCGGGAATCATGATGGTTTTACTATCAACAATTACAAATTTATCTGCGATTAGTCGCCTATTTCAAATTTTGTTGCCTTTTTCATTTAATTTCTTAGATCAGACACTCAACCTACTTGTCGGATTTTTACTGTTAGGCTTGGCTCGTGGTTTAGCGATGAAGGTGAAAAAAGCGTATTTGCCAACAATCACCTTGTTGATTTTTGGTATTTTAAATACGATTACTCGAACGTTGTCGTGGGAATTGATTTTAGTTTATGTCCTTATTTTGTTAGCAGTTTGGCTGGCACGCAAGGAGTTTTATCGCGAAAAATTTGTCTATTCTTGGGGAGCAATCACTTTTGATGCTTGCTTATTCGGGTTCTTGTTTGTTGTTTATGCAATTGCAGGTTATCATAGTGGTCAATTTTGGGTAGGACGAATGACTGCGAACAATTTTATTCTGTTTCCTTCAGATGAGGTCTGGTTTTCTGGACTGGTTGGTTTAGGTATTTCGTTGTTAGCGCTGGTGGCGTTATATCAGTATTTATCTACGGCAACGGAGGAGCTTGGAACGGAGCTAGAGGCAGAGCGATTGGATCAGCTGATTGATCAATATGGTGGAACAGCTTCTAGTCATTATTTGCAATTGTCGGGATATAAATATTTTTATTATCAAGAAGGTAGTAAGGATCAAGTAGTTTTTGGCTATCAGGTGAAGGGAAATAAATGCTTTGTGCTTGGAGATCCAATTGGTAATCCAGCTATGTGGCGAACGGCAACCAAAAGCTTTCTGAAAAAAGCTGATTGCTTAGGTTATCAGCTGGCTTTTTATAAGGTGTCAGAAAAATATGTTGTGATGCTGCATGAAGTTGGGTTCCGTTTTGTTAAAGTAGGGGAAGCAGGGATTGCTGACTTAACGATGGCAGATGTTCCTTGGCTGAATCAACAATTAGAATATCAACGATTAACAAATGAAGGCTATCATTTTACTTGGTATGATGAAATTCCTGAGGAACTGCTTGCAACACTGGGAGAGGTGTCACATGCTTGGTTGAATGGCGAAACAGAGAAACATTTTTCTGTTGGCCGATTTGACAAAGAGTACGTGAAGACCAGTGGCGTGGGTGTTGTTCGAAAAGACCAACAAGTAGTTGGTTTTGTGACGGCACAACCGATGACGCAAACACAAGCAGGATATGATTTGTTGCGAGTGTTGCCGGGAGAACCTGTCGCATTGAGTGACTACCTGTTAGCAAATTTGTTTGTTGTGTATCAAAAACAAGGTTACTTGGAAGCAAATCTTGGTCTAGCACCTTTGGCGAACGTTGGAGAAACAGATTTTTCATTTATTCAAGAAAAAATGATGAACATCGTTTATAATTATGGAAACTTTTTCTATGCTTTCCAAACGACTTATGAAAGAAAATCAAGGTATGTCAGTCGTTGGGAAGGACGTTACTTTGCTTATATGAAAGGTAGCAATTTTGTATTCGCAACTCTTCAATTATTTATTCTGATTGGTCGCGGGAAAGGGAAAAATCCAAGCTTAGCTCAAGAAGTCTTGACTGAACTATAAATAGGTAATGAGAATAAAAATCGATTTGAAAGATTGAGAGGATAAGAATGAATAACGTCTTATCCTCTTTTTTTCTTTTTGCTTCAGTTGAAATAGGAATTTAAGGCGGAAGTTAGCTATACTTTTATTTTCCCCTATGATAGAATACTTTCGACTTAGACTTTTCGAATGGGTGAGAGGTATGGAACTAATTGAAAAAGCACCAGCCAAAATAAATTTAGGATTGGATGTATTATATAAACGGCCAGATGGGTACCATGAACTTGAGATGGTTATGTCGAGTGTGGACTTAGCAGATCATTTGATTTTTGAAGAATTACCTGAAGATCAAATCGTGGTGGAAACAAATAAAGCTTTCTTGCCTGTAGATCAACGAAATAATGTCTATCAAGCAGCCGTATTACTGAAAAATAAATTTAATATCAAAAAAGGCGTTAAAATCGTTGTTCAAAAAAATATCCCAGTGGCTGCTGGCCTAGGTGGAGGCAGTACTGATTGTGCCGCAGCCTTGCGCGGAATCAATCAATTATGGGATTTGGGCTGTTCCTTAGAAGAATTAGCAGCAATCGGCTTAGAAGTTGGTACAGATGTTCCTTACTGTGTATATGGGAATACGGCATTTATTGGTGGTAAGGGTGAGGAAGTAAAACTTATTCCATCTATGCCACAGTGTTGGGTTATTCTAGTCAAACCAAGAATGAGTGTTTCTACACGAACAGTGTTTAGAGATCTTGACACGCAATCCATTCAGCATCAGGACGTCGCTGGATTGGTGGAAGCAATCCAACAACAAGACTATCAACAAATGATTCAAAAAATGGGAAACAGTTTAGAAGATGTGACTGGGAAAAGGCATCCTGTCATTCATCAGATCAAAGAACGAATGATTAAATATGGAGCGGACGTGGCTTTGATGAGCGGTAGTGGACCAACAGTTTTTGGTTTGTGCCAACACTATTCGAGAGCACAGCGAGTATATAATGGATTAAAAGGGTTTTGTGATGAAGTTTATCTTGTACGCACATTGCGTTAAAGCTTAAGTGAATTTCGGAAAAGATTTTTGTAGTCGATTTAATAACTGAGAAGTAATTAAAAAGCATATAAGTTTAGTTTTCTTTTGCGGCTAAACTTATGTGCTTTTTTCTATTCCAGGGAAATGGTGGAAGCATGACCTTTATCCAATTGTAACAATTCATGGGATCACCCCTTTCGTAAAGTTTGCGCCATTTTATCTGAGAATAGAATGATGGTCTAGTTGCTGAAAAGAAAGCCTATTCTATGAAAAAGTATTCAAGTGTTTTACGGTTTACTTCTAAATATGCGTTGTAAATCAGAAATTTTCCGAATCCTATTGACTGCGATTTTTTATTTTGATACATTAGTCCACGTTGACAAATCGTAAAATTCCGATTTGCTATTTTAGAAAGGGGTAAACAATGATTAAAAAATATGTATGGGCAACGATAGCTGTTGCAGGAATGTTGTTATTTGCTGCTTGTGGACAAACTGAAAAGAAAAGTGAGTCAAAGACAGACGAATTAACCATTATTACTTCTTTTTATCCAATGTATGATTTTACGAAGGAAGTTGTTGGTGACGAAGGCAAAGTTGAGTTACTGATACCTGCAGGAACAGAACCCCATGATTTTGAACCAAGTGCAAAAGAGATGGCAAAAATTTCAGATGCAGATGTTTTCGTGTATAATAGTTCAGACATGGAAATTTTTGTTGATTCAATAAAGAAATCAGTTGATCAAGAAAAAACATTGATGATTGAGGCAGCTAAGGGAATTGAACGCTTAGAAGGAACGGAAGACCATGATCACGAAGCTGAAGATGACCATGAAGAGAGCCATGACGGACATGAGCACGAATATGATCCTCATGTATGGTTAGACCCAGTATTAGCAATTCAAGAAGTTCAAACCATTGCGAAAGAATTGGGAGATAAATATCCTGAAAAGAAAGCGACATTTGATAAAAACGCGGAAGCTTATATCAAAAAGTTAGAAGAGTTAAATCAAAAATACGCAACAGAATTAAAAGATGCAAAAAATCGGACATTTGTTACGCAACATGCTGCATTTGCTTATTTAGCTAATCAATATAACTTAACGCAAAAATCAATTTCAGGTATTTCACCAGATCAAGAGCCGACACCAAGTCGCTTGGCAGAACTGAAATCATTTGTTGAGGAAAATCAGACAAAAGTCATTTATTTTGAAGAAAATGCTTCTTCGAAAGTGGCTGAGACGCTAGCTGCTGAAACAGGCGTGAAGCTTGAAGTGCTAAATCCACTGGAAAGCTTAACGGAAAAACAAATGGCTGCTGGTGAGAATTATATTTCTGTAATGGAAGAAAATTTAGCGGCATTGAAAGAAAGCATTAAGTAAGTTATCGAGTAAGTTTAGAAGGAGGTCTTGTGATGCATTATATCGAAGTATCTGATTTGACCTTTTATTATGAAGAAGAACCAGTATTAGAAGATGTATCTTATCATGTTGATGCTGGGGAGTTTGTCATTTTAACTGGAGAAAATGGAGCAGCAAAGTCAACGTTGATTAAAGCAACTTTGGGATTATTAAAGCCCACTAAAGGAACTGTCACGATTGCTACGGAAAATCAAGAAGGAAAAAAATTGAAGATTGGCTACATTCCCCAACAAGTAGCATCATTTAACGCGGGATTTCCAAGCACAGTAATTGAATTAGTTCGTTCAGGACGGTTTCCTAGAGGTAAGTGGTTCAAACGTCTGACTAAAAAGGATCACGAATACGTGAAGCTTGCCTTGGAGTCTGTTGGAATGTGGGATATGCGGCATCGTCGAATTGGTGAGCTGTCAGGCGGACAAAAACAACGAATTAGTTTGGCACGTTTGTTTGCAACTGATCCAGATTTATTTATTTTAGATGAACCAACGACAGGGATGGATGAAGAATCTAGAAATGAATTTTATCGTTTGTTGCGACATAGTGCGCATGTGCATGGAAAATCAGTTTTGATGATTACTCACGATCATGAGGACATCAAGCAGTATGCAGATCGACAAATTCGTTTGGTAAGGAAGGAGGATTCTCAATGGCGTTGCTTTCATATGAATTCATGAGAAGAGCATTTCTTGCTGCGATTTTTATTGCGGGAATTGCCCCAATGCTGGGCGTTTTCTTAGTAATTAGAAGACAGTCGTTGATGGCTGATACACTTTCTCATGTTTCGTTAGCAGGTGTGGCGTTGGGGTTCTTTCTCAATTTGAACCCAACAGTTACCACAATGATTGTTGTGGTCTTAGCAGCAATCGTTTTAGAATATCTACGTACGATTTATCGGACGTACTCTGAGATTTCGATTGCAATTTTAATGGCCGGAGGACTAGCGTTAGCGTTAGTCTTGATGAATTTGAGTGGTGGGAATTCTGCAACGAGCATTCAATCTTATTTATTTGGATCAATTGTGACCATCACGTGGGATCAAGTCATTTTCTTAGGTATTTTATTTGTAGTCATTGGTATCTTATTTGTTTTATTCAAACGTCCAATGTATGTCCTAACTTTCGATGAAGATGTGGCGCATGTTGACGGATTGCCTATCCATGCGATGTCGATGATGTTTAACGTGATCACAGGTGTTGCGATTGCGGTAATGATTCCAATTGCAGGGGCATTGTTGATTTCTGCAATCATGGTGTTACCAGCAGCAATCGGCATGCGCTTAGGTCGGAGCTTCAACGTCGTGATTGCAATTAGTATTTTTGTTGGCTTTGTCGGGATGCTTTCTGGATTAGGTAGTTCCTTTTACTTGGACACACCGCCGGGAGCAACAATCACGTTAGTCTTTATTGCATTATTCTTAATCGTTAATATAGTGAAACGACTATCAATTGGGTTAAAACGAAAAAATCGAGCATAAAATGTGTTGAAAGAAACGGCGGAAACGAAATATTTCCGCCGTTTCTTTTTTTATAAATCAGAAATACCGAACTATTTTCTTATTTTTTTATAAAATGCTCGAATTTTTGAAAAAAAACTTATATAATGAAAAACGACAATTTTAAAAAAGGGAGCTGGAATATGTGAAAGTACGTCGCAGTGAGCGTCTTGTTGATATGACTCAATACTTATTAGATCATCCACACGAATTGATTTCGTTAACAAGTTTTGCCGAACGTTATGAATCTGCTAAATCTTCCATCAGTGAGGACTTAGCGATTATCAAGAAAACATTTAAAGAAAGAGGTTACGGCACACTAGAGACAATTCCTGGTGCGGCGGGTGGTGTCTTGTTTATTCCCGAGATTCCTTACGAAGAAGCAAAGAAATATATTGAATCTTTAGCCGAACGTTTATCAGAACAAGATCGCTTGTTGCCAGGTGGCTATGTTTATCTATCAGATTTATTAGGAGAACCTGAGTTATTAAGACAAGTTGGGAAAATCATCGCATCAAAATATTTAGGTGAAAAAATTGATGCCGTGATGACAGTTGCGACAAAAGGTGTACCAATTGCCCAAGCCGTTTCTTATTATTTAAACGCTCCGTTTGTCATTGTTCGACGTGATTCAAAAATCACTGAGGGCTCGACTGTGAGTGTAAATTATGTTTCAGGCTCATCTGAGCGAATTGAAAAAATGGAACTTTCAAAAAGAAGTTTGAAACGTGGTTCAAGAGTTCTTGTCGTCGACGACTTTATGAAAGGCGGCGGAACAGTCAACGGAATGAAGAGTTTGATTGAAGAATTCGAATCTGAATTAGTTGGTATCACTGTTTTTGCAGAATCAAAATTCCATGGACATCGTGCAATCGATGATTATACTTCACTACTTTATGTGAAAGATGTTGATACAAAAACGAAAAACATCACAGTTGTTCCTGGAAATTATTTCTCAGAAGAATAACTTTATCAGCGAAACGAATCAAGTTAGAAGAGGTTGGGACAAAAAGCTGTCCCAACTTTTTTATTTTTAACGCAATTTTTTAAAATAATCGTTAGTTGAAAAAAAGCGAGCACTGGGCTAAACTTAACACAGGAAATGATAACTAGGAGTGAAGTAAGTGGAAGCACGTTATGCAATTATTTTGGCAGCGGGAAAAGGAACTCGTATGAAGTCAAAATTATATAAAGTATTACATCCAGTTTCTGGAAAACCAATGGTCGAACATATTATCAATCGAGTAAGTGAAACTAATCCTGACGAAATCATTACCATCGTTGGTCATGGGGCTGAACAAGTAAAAGCACAATTAGGTGAACGTAGTGAGTATGCTTTACAAGCAGAACAACTAGGCACTGGGCACGCAGTTTTACAAGCAGCCTCTTTCTTAGAAGGCAAAAAAGGAACAACGTTAGTCATCAGTGGTGACACACCATTATTAACAACAGAAACACTAAACAATTTATTTGAATACCATCAAGGAAAAAATGCTAGTGCAACGATTTTAACAGCACAAGCACAAAATCCTACTGGTTACGGACGAATCATCCGCGATCATGTTGGAATCGTAGAAAAAATTGTCGAACAAAAAGATGCTTCACCAGAGGAAGCACGCGTAAAAGAAATCAACACAGGTACTTACTGTTTTGACAACGAAGCATTATTTACTGCCTTGAATAAAGTGGGTACGAACAATGCCCAAGGTGAATATTACTTAACTGATATTATTGAAATTCTAAAAGAAGATGGCAATACGGTTGCTGCCTATCAAACAGAAAATTTTGAAGAATCAATGGGTGTAAATGATCGTATCGCATTGGCAAAAGCAAATGAAATCATGCGTAAACGAATTAATGAAGCACACATGACTAATGGTGTCACTTTTGTTGATCCAGCGTCAACTTATATTGATGCGGGTGTTGTTATTGGTTCAGATACAGTGATTGAAGCAGGCGTACAATTACAAGGCGAAACAGTCATTGGGATGGATTGCATGATTGGTGCACATTCACGAATTGTGGACAGTGTGATTGAAGATAACGTCGTAATTACTAATTCTGTGATTGAAAGCAGTCATGTGAAAAAAGCAGCAGATGTTGGCCCATTTGCTCACTTACGTCCAAACGCTGAAATTGGTGAAGGGGCGCACATTGGAAACTTTGTTGAAGTGAAAAATGCTGAGATTGGCAGTCATACAAAAGTTGGTCATTTGACTTACGTTGGTGATGCAACATTAGGTGAGGACATCAATGTTGGTTGTGGTGTGGTTTTCGTTAACTATGATGGTAAACAAAAACATCATACAAAAGTCGGTGCCCACAGCTTCATTGGTTCAAACTCAAACATCGTTGCACCGGTGACAATCGAAGATCATAGTTCGATTGCAGCGGGCTCAACCATTACAAATGATGTTCCTGAATATGCACTTGCAATTGCACGTGCGCGACAAGTAAACAAAGAAGGATATGCGAAAAAACTCCCTTATCTCAATTAGTTTTTTGTAAAATAACTTGATTTATTTAAAAAATATGTCTACTATTTACTAGGAAGAATTCCAGAGTTGTGAAAAAGAAAGTGGAGGTCCCCATGTCAAATCATTATTTTGATCCAAGATTAAAAATTTTTGCATTAAACTCAAATCGCCCATTAGCTGAGAAAATCGCTGCAGCTGTTGGTGTAGAATTAGGTAAATCATCTGTTACTCAATTCAGTGATGGTGAGATTCAAGTAAACATTGAAGAAAGTATTCGTGGTTCACATGTGTATGTTATCCAATCAACAAGTAGTCCAGTAAATGATAATTTAATGGAATTGTTGATTATGATCGATGCTTTGAAACGCGCTAGTGCAAAAACAATTAATGTAGTTATGCCGTACTATGGTTATGCTCGTCAAGACCGTAAAGCGCGTGCGCGGGAACCAATCACTGCTAAATTAGTTGCAAACATGATTCAAAAAGCAGGAGCAACAAGAATGTTGACCCTAGACCTTCACGCTGTTCAAATTCAAGGTTTCTTTGATATTCCTGTTGACCATTTAATGGGTGCACCATTAATTGCTAATTATTTCTTAGAAAAAGGAATCAAAGGCGACGATGTTGTTGTTGTTTCACCTGACCACGGTGGCGTAACTCGTGCGCGTAAATTGGCTGAGTTCCTAAAAGCACCAATTGCAATCATCGACAAACGACGTCCTAAAGCAAACGTTGCAGAAGTAATGAATATCATCGGTAAAGTTGAAGGAAAAACATGTGTCTTGATCGATGACATGATTGATACTGCAGGTACGATCACCTTAGCAGCTAATGCGTTGAAAGAAGCAGGAGCAACAAGTGTTTATGCTTCTTGTACACATCCAGTCTTATCTGGTCCAGCTTTGCAAAGAATTGAAGATTCAGCAATTGAACGCTTAGTTGTAACGGACTCAATTTATCTACCAGAAGATCGTAAAATTGATAAAATCGACGAAGTTAGCGTTGGTGGTTTGATGGGTGACGCAATTAAACGTATCCATGAAAATAAACCAGTTAGCCCACTTTTTGAAACAAAAAAATAAGCACTTAAAAAGATTGAACAAAGAGACTATGGCTTTTTGTTCAATCTTTTTTTGCGAAAAAAGGAACGTAACATCTAACTGTTACGTTCCTTTACACAGGTAAAAAATTTTTTAATTTAGTGTACCGTAGGCAAAGTCATCCACATCACTGATTAGACGCCAACGTCGGTCAAGTGTGTTGTAGACGAGTGTACCAATTACAGGTTCTTCACGGTAGCGAGTCCCTTTTAATTTCCAAATGTAGTCTTCGATCACATAGATGGGGATTCGATACTCATCATTGATCAATCCAGCTTGTTCAAATGAAAAAATAATGCCTTCTTGCATCAATGGACGCATTTCTTTTAGTAAATCACCATTGATTTTTTCAACAGTGATACCACGGCGAAAGAATGATTTCTTTTCGTTGATTTTATCTGCAAGAATTTGACTCATCTTGTCTGCAAAAATTCGGTAAAATTCATCCAGGTAACGATAATAAATTCGGTTCAACTGATCGCTTAAATCAAAATAAACAAAATTATTTTGTAATTTATAGAAAAATGGTGAGTGCAGATGCGTTTTCATATGCCCAAAATACAATAATTCTGAAATTTCTAATGGTGATAGTTCTTTTAGCATAGTTAGGTCTGTAAAATCGATCCACTTTAAGTCGTCCGCATTATGACGATTACGAAGTGAGGAGAAGAAATGTTGAATATTTTCTGTTCCACGAATGATTTTCAAACCAGTGTGAGGTTCATATTCTCCTGCTGAAGCAGCAGGATCTAATAATAGCAAGTTTTGAGGATAATGCACGATGCTGTTTGAAAAATCATTTGCAGTTAATCCTTTGGTTAAAACAGCGTTACTAGTTGTGTCGATATGTACATAAACTGAATCAGTCATCATGCTCCTCCTTACTTGATTTCTCAACTATTTTATTTTACAACAATTGTAAGAAAAAAGCTTGTTTCTTTTATTTTAAAATTCCATTACAAAGTCACGTTTTCATTGAAAATAATCGTAGCTTTCAAATTGCTTTAAATTTGATATCAGTTATTTTTTAGAAAAGATAAATGAACTCTTTTGTTTTTGTAAAGGATAGGCGCAATTAGTTCAGACAAGAAATTTTTTTCAGAGACTGCTATACTTGGAGAAAAAGGAGAGAACGATGGATATCCAACCAATTTATTGGTCAGAAAGGCAGCGTCTACACAATGAAAGTCGAAAAATGGAACAACCATTTCCGTTTTTCAATGAACAACAAAAAAGTCGTGATTCTTTTTGGCAAACGGCAAAAAAGAAAAATGCATGGCGAGTCAAAGCTGGTAAACTAGTGCTCTACTTTGAGAAGAAAACAGGAGAAGCAAGTGAGTCAGATCATTTGGTGATAACAAATGTGTTAGCCAACGAATCTTTCCGGCAATGGCGTCAATTATTTACATTGCTGGAAAGTTGTGCGCGCTACTTTTTGAAATCGGCTTGTCAGTTTTCCTTTTCACAACCACTTTCTTCCCAAATGACCGAATTATTTATTCAATTTGGGTACCAAACAGTTGATACCAGGACTACTCAGTGGGTGAAAAATGTTTCTGGAAAATCTGCTGTGGTTTTTGGCGGGGGCGGCGCACATGGGGCCTACCAAATTGGTGTGTGGAAGGCATTACAAGAAGCTGGCTTTTCGATTGAACTTATTACCGGCACGTCAGTTGGTGCAATCAATGGCGTCTTGATGTTGCAAGGTGATTTGGATCAAGCTGAATTTTTATGGACGAATTTATCCACCAATCAGATTTTGGCTGTACCAGAGAACGTGCCTTTAACTGATTTGCGTCAACAGTTGTTGACTGATATTCGTCGAATGACCAAGACGGCTGTTTTAACTCGCGGTATTTCTTCACAGCCTTTAGAAGAACTGCTAAGAAAATCATTGGATTTGAAAAGCATAGTTCAAAAAACGAAGCCACAACTATTTACAGTTACGACTAAAATTCCTGAAATGATTGAGAAAGTGGTGCCTATTCAAAAAATGCCACCAGAGCAGATTCCGGAGTGGATTGTTGCTTCCGCTTCTTTTTATCCAGCGATGGCCTATAAAAAAATTGACAAAGATCGCTATATTGATGGCGGATATAAAAATAATCTGCCAGTGGATGTTGCGATTGGACAAGGAGCAACTGAAGCTTTTGTGGTAGATGTTCAAGGGCCAGGAATTACCAAAAGAGTCAAAAAACCATTAGGATTTGTTGAATGGCGTTGTCGCTCACTTTGGACGCTAGGTACATTTTTGATTTTTGATGGACAGCGTAATTCAATGAATTTACAATTAGGTTATTTAGAAACAAAAAAACAGTTGCATCAATATGAAGGCCATTGGTATACCTTTGATTCGACCGTGTTGGCTGAAAAAATTTGGAAGAAATTTCTGCGCACGTTAGCCAAGGAAAAAAATTTAGAGCTTTCTTTTTTCTATGACGTAAAATTTTGGGAGAATTTGCGTAATGTATATAAAGACAGGGTCGTCATTGAAACTTGCGGATTAGCAATGCTAGAACTATTGGCAAAACAAATGTATTTACTGCCTAATAAAGTTTATCAAGTACCAGAAATGATAACGTTGATTCGTGAAAAAGAACAACGTCCATTTACAGAAATTGTTACGAATGAAATTGGGTTACTAAGTATGGAAGAGTGGTGGTCTTCTTCAAGAGAACAACGTTTAGAACAAAAGTTGACGGAACTAGCAAAAGAACTTTATGCTAGTACGAAAGAGAAGGTTCAAACGATGCTTAAGGAACAACCATTGAACACATTATTTGTTTTATATGCACATTATCTTAAGGAGGAACAAGAATGGCACAAGAATTTTCCTATGAAATCATAGAAGAAATCGCAATTTTATCTGAAAACGCAAAGGGCTGGCGTAAAGAATTAAACTTAGTTAGCTGGAATGGTCGCCCGCCGAAATTTGATTTGCGTGACTGGTCACCGGAACACGAAAAAATGGGGAAAGGATTGACATTGACGAACGAAGAGTTTGAAGCATTGCAAAAAGCGATAGAAAACATGTAAGAAAGGACCCTGTCGAATGAAAAGTATGACCGGTTTTGGCAAAGCAATCCGTGAAACACAAGAGTATCAACTGGATATTGAAATCAAAAGTGTGAATCAACGTTTTTTGGATATTCAATTACGTAGTCCGAAGCTTTTGAATTTTCTTGAAGGTACTATGCGTCAGTTGATTAAACAACAACTCACTCGCGGACGAGTTGAAGTTTTTGTGAATGTAACGCATATCGGGGAAAATACGAAACAAGTTGAAATTGACTGGTCGCTGATTGATTCGTTAGTGACGCAACTTTCGCAAGGAGTACATGATCGCTTCGGTGGTGAAGTCCAACTTTCGGTAGCGTCATTAATTGAACGTCTAGCGTTACAGGAAAAGTTTGTTTCAGTCAGTGAACCAGAAAAAACAGATGAAGAGCAACTCAGTCTATTAGTTCAAGAAACGTTGTCTGAGGCCTTAGCAGCAATTGAACGTAGCCGTGAAGCAGAAGGTCAGGCTTTAGCTGCTGTATTGTTGCAAAACAAAGAAAAGTTTTCGCAAGTGTTAGACAACCTTGTAGCGTTTGTTGAAACATATGAACAAGAATTCCAAGTACGCTATCAAAAAAAATTGGAAGAATTTTTAGGCGACAAAGTTGATGAGCAACGATTGTTGACAGAGTTGGCCATTTTGTTAGAACGTGGAGATATTCACGAGGAACTAGATCGTTTGTTTATCCATCTCGTAAAGCTAAATGAATTAATTTTGATGTCTACACCAGTTGGTCGAGAACTTGATTTTCTAATTCAAGAAATGAATCGAGAAGTGAACACCATTGGATCCAAGTCAAGTGCAATTGAAATCAAAAACCAAGTAGTCCAATTAAAAACGATTTTGGAAAAAATTCGTGAGCAAGTTCAAAATATTGAATAATTTTATAAAATAGAAACAGGAGGAAGTTTGTAATGACCTATTATGATATTACTTTTCATGAGTTAAGCGGAAAAAGTGTGGTTAAAAGAAATGTTCCATCAGATAAAGAAGGATTTGATGCCTGGCAAGACGCATGCGTAAAAATTTCGGATCAAGAACTAAATATTTTGATCAATGATGGGACATATGTAACGCTTAATCGGAAATTTATTGTGCGTATAGATACACAAGAAGTTAGTGATCCAACAGAAAAAGTACTTAGCCGAAAAGACGAAATAATTGGCGTCGTGAATACTTTGTCTAACATGGGATTTTAATTCTTTTGGCTAAAATCAAGTATGTTGAAACATCAAAGACTATCTAAAGCTGCACCAGAAATTTGGTTGCAGTTTTTTTGTTTTGTCGAGGAAATCAAGCTTTTCTTTTCTAGTTTCAAGCAAAGGTGGCTTTTTTAGGAAAATCTGTCTATAATAAAGAGAACCTTGAAAGTTGCAGAAAAAAAGTGCAAAATAAACGATAAGCAAGAAAAGACTAGTTGAAAGGACGTCGTCATGTCAGAGCGTGGATTATTAATCGTATTGTCAGGTCCATCCGGTGTAGGAAAAGGAACCGTACGTAAAGCAATTTTTGAGAGTGAGGGTAATGATTTTCAATATTCAATCTCAATGACTACTCGTAAAATGCGAGAAGGAGAAGTCGAAGGAGTCGACTATTTCTTTCGGAGCAAAGAAGAATTTGAAGCGATGATTGAAGCTGGTGAGATGCTTGAATACGCAGAGTATGTTGGAAATTATTATGGCACACCATTATCATATGTGAATCAAACCTTGGACGAAGGAAAAGATGTATTTTTAGAAATCGAAGTTCAAGGAGCACAGCAAGTAAAAGATAAAGTACCAGATGGTGTATTTATCTTTTTGACACCGCCCGATCTAGTAGAATTAAAATCAAGAATTGTTGGTCGTGGAACGGATGCAGAAGAAGTAATTGAAGAACGTATGAGAGTTGCTAAAGAAGAAATCGAAATGATGGCCCTTTATGATTATGCCGTTGTAAATGATGAAGTTCCGTTAGCTGTTAATCGAATTAAAGATATTATTGCTAGCGAACACTTTCGAGTAGATCGGGTAATCGGAAAATATATTAAAATGTTAAAGGAGATGTAGTCTTATGATGTTGAAACCTTCAATTGACTCATTGTTAGACCGAGTAAATTCAAAATACTCATTAGTAATTTTATCAAGTAAACGCGCCCACGAATTAGATGCGGGAGCACAACCAACGTTGGATTCATTTGAATCTGTAAAAAGTGTTGGTCAAGCACTTGAAGAAATTGATGCGGGAAATGTGATCAATGATCCACATCCTGAATTGAAACGTGAACGTCTACGTATGGAAAATGAAGAACGCCAAGCACAAAAAGAACGTGAACAACAAGAATTAGAATCACGCATTCGCGAAGAACAAAAACTATAATTTCAGGGGCTGTGACCAGGGTCACGGCTCTCTTTTTAATTATTCAAATAAAAGAAGACGTGAGTTAGCTAGTTTATTTTTTTGTTACGAAATGGCAGAAATCAGGACAAGCTAAGGGTTTTCTAGTAAAATAAGCACGGATCTTTTTCACCAAAAAATGGTTATCAAAGGAGGGGAAAGTTGTGGGAGTAATTGCAGAAGTAATTGTAGACGTGCCGACGATGCAAACAGATCAACCTTTCACTTATCTCGTTCCCTTCACATTAGAAGCGGAGTTGCAAGTGGGCATGCGTGTGGAAGTTCCCTTTGGAAAAGGCGATCGACATGTTCAGGGATTTGTTGTTGGATTGAACGACGAAGCTGTTCAGACTGAAGTTCAACTTAAATCAATTATTCGTGTGCTTGACTTAGCACCAGTTGTTAATCAAGAGCTTTTAGCGTTGGCTGATTATATGAAGACAATTACCTACGCATTTAAAATTACTTGTCTTCAAACGATGTTGCCAAGTGTCATGAAAGCGGAGTATGACAAAATCATTTATCCGTTGAAACCTGCAGTTGAAACACAAGCATTTTTTCAAGAACGAGAAATGATTTCTTGGAAAGAGGCAGAGTCTTTAGGCATGGTTTCTCAGTTGATGCGTTGGCGAAAAAAGAAATTAGTTGATATTCGTTATGAAGTTCATACTAAAAACAAAGTGAAGACAATTCGAATGGTTCACTCACTTTTGAAAGAAGAACAGATCGAGGAAGAGTGGGGAAAGCTACGTCAAAATGCTAAAAAACAAAAAGAATTGTTGCTTTGCTTATCTGAAGTAGTTAAAGATGAGCCACTTGCGTACTTTAAAGATAAAGGAATCAGTAGCACTGTGTTGAATCAAGGAAAAGAAAAGGGCTGGCTTCGTTTTGAAGAAGTCGAACGTTATCGTGATCCATATCAACACCGTTCATTTGAACAAACCAGTGCGTTAGATTTGAACCAAGAACAACAATTTGCAGTCGATCAAATTACCACAGCATGTCAAACACAACAAGAACCGATTTTCTTATTAGAAGGCATTACCGGAAGTGGAAAAACAGAAGTCTACCTGCAAAGTATTGCAGAAGTTTTAGCTGCGAAAAAGACAGCAATCATGTTAGTCCCAGAAATTGCATTGACACCACAAATGGTTGAGCGATTCAAAGGACGTTTTGGTGAAGCCGTTGCGGTATTACATAGTGGATTATCGCAGGGAGAAAAATATGACGAGTGGCGTAAAATCGAACGAAACGAGGCACAAGTAGTTGTTGGTGCTCGCTCGGCGATTTTTGCACCGTTAGAAAATATTGGCTTAATTATTATTGATGAGGAACATGAATCAAGTTATAAACAAGATGAAACACCACGCTATCATGCGAGAGATTTAGCTATTTGGCGTGGGAAGTACCATCATTGTCCAGTCGTATTAGGAAGTGCGACACCTTCTCTTGAATCACGTGCGAGAGCACAAAAGGGAGTGTATCAACTTTTGACCTTGAACAAACGAGCAAAAAGTAGTGCACAGCTACCTGTGATTGACATTGTGGACATGCGAGAAGAGTTTCAAAAACATCAGGCATCTACTTTCTCTAGCCAATTACAAGAAAAAATTCAAGATCGTTTAGAAAAGAAGGAACAGACGGTTCTGTTATTAAATCGTCGTGGCTATTCTTCGTTTGTTATGTGTCGTGACTGTGGGTTTGTTTTACCTTGTCCAAACTGTGACATTTCCTTGACGTTACACATGGATAGTAAGTCAATGCGTTGCCATTACTGTGGACATGAAGAGCCAATCCCTCATCGTTGCCCAAATTGTGGTGGGAATAAAATTCGGTATTATGGTACAGGTACGCAAAAAGTGGAAGAAGAATTGCAAACTTTGTATCCGGAAGCGCGTATTTTACGAATGGATGTCGATACTACCCGAAAAAAAGGAGCACATGAACGTATCTTGCAAAAATTTGGTGCGAAGGAAGCAGATATTCTTTTAGGTACGCAGATGATTGCTAAAGGACTAGATTTTCCAGATGTAACGTTAGTAGGTGTTTTAAATGCAGACACGTCACTCAACTTACCAGATTTCCGATCAAGTGAGCATACTTTCCAACTGTTAACGCAAGTTTCAGGTCGAGCTGGCCGAGCTGAAAAAGCTGGAGAGGTAGTTATTCAAACATTTAACCCAGAACATTACGCAATTGAGTTAGTAAAAGAACAAAATTATGAACGCTTTTATCAAAAAGAAATGCAAGTTCGTCATCGCGGAGGCTACCCACCGTATTATTTTACAGTGAAAATTACCACGAGCCACCCAGAAGAACAAGTAGCTGCAAAAAAAATCTTCCAAATTGGGCAATTGCTCAAACAGACGTTAAGTGACCAAAGTTTGATTTTAGGTCCAACACCAAGTATGATTTTGCGTGTGAAGAATCGTTATTACTATCAGCTGATTATTAAATACAAGTACGAACCGCAACTAGCCAATGTGTTGGATGACATTTTAGATAAAAGCCAAAAAGAACAACGCCATGGACTATTCGTGGCAATTGATAATGAACCATTACATTTTATTTGAGAAAGGATACTATATGCGCTACCCAATCTTGATTCACCCAAATGATAAATTAAAACGAACAGCTCAACCTATCGATGTCATCACAGATGAAACAGTTGCCCTACTAGATGACCTGTATGAAACAATGGTTGCGATGGACGGTATTGGTATTGCAGCACCGCAAGTAGGAAAAAATCTTCGTTTAGCAATCGTTGAAGTTGATGAAGGGGACAAATTTGAATTGATCAATCCTGAAATTATTGAGGCAAAAGGAGAAAGCTTAGATGTGGAAGGTTGTTTGAGTATCCCGCATGTTTATGGGACTGTGAAACGTGCAGACGAGGTGACTGTTCGCTATTTTGATCGTGAAGGTCAAGAAATGGAAGTAACGGCATTCGACTATTTAGCACGAGCCTTTCAACATGAAATCGATCATTTAAACGGTGTTTTGTTTGTTGAAAAAATGATTGAACAAATTCCTGAAGAAGAACTTGAAAAATATATGGAGGAGCACATGAATGACTAATATTGTATTTATGGGAACACCAGCTTTTTCCGTCCCAATACTAGAGGGATTATTGGAAGCTGGCTATACAGTTCAAGCTGTAGTGACACAGCCTGACCGACCAGTTGGTAGAAAAAAAGTGATTACACCAACGCCCGTCAAAGAAGCAGCATTGAAGCACGATTTGCTCGTACTACAACCAGAAAAGATTTCTGGCTCAGAAGAAATGGAAAAAATCGTTGAATTACAACCAGATATTTTGATTACGGCTGCCTTCGGTCAATTTTTACCAGAAAAATTACTTCAAGTTCCTAAACATGGAGCAATCAATGTCCATGCTTCTTTATTACCTAAATATCGTGGAGGAGCACCTGTACATTATTCGATTATCAATGGTGAAAAAGAAACAGGTGTCACCATTATGGAAATGATTAAAAAAATGGATGCTGGTGGCATTTTTGCGCAAGAAAGCTTGCCCATTACCAAACAAGATGATGTTGGAACAATGTTTGATAAATTGAGTTTATTAGGAAAAGAACTCTTATTAAAAACATTACCAAGTATTTTAGATGGTAGCTTAACACCAACTCCTCAAGATGAAGAAAAAGTGACCTTTTCTCCTAACATTACAAGAGAACAAGAAGCAATCGATTGGAATAAAACAGCTGAAGAAGTTGATAATCAAGTACGCGGGATGCGTCCTTGGCCAATCGCATTTACAACGTATGAAGATGTTCGTTGGAAATTACTAAATGTGGAGCCACTTGCAGAGGAAACAACCGAAGCTCCCGGTACAATCATTCGCAAAGATAAAAAGAACCTTTGGATCGCGTGTGGCAATCAAACGGTATTAGCAATCAAAGAATTACAACCTGCAGGTAAAGGGAAGCAAACCATTCAAGCATTTCTAAATGGTAGCGGCCAGCATGTAATGGTTGGACAGCAGGTGAAATAATGACAAAAATCCCAAACAGTATGAAAAAATCTGTACGCTACATGGCTTTAATGACCTTAGAACGAGTTTCTAAAGGTGGTGCGTACTCCAATCTTTTATTAAACGAAATGATTAACAAAGGAAAGCTTAATCCAAAAGATATCGGACTATTTACAGAACTTGTTTATGGAACGATTAGTCATCAATTATTACTTGAATTTTATATTACTCCTTTTATTGCTAAAGCAAAAAAAGTAGATGAATGGGTCAAAACATTGCTGTTGTTGTCTGTTTATCAGCTGGAATTTTTAGACAAGGTTCCAGACCATGCGATTTTGAACGAAGCTGTGGAAATTGCGAAAATAAAAGGAAACCCCGGAACAGGAAAATTCGTGAATGGCGTATTGAGAAGTTATCAACGCCAAGGAAAACCTGACGTAGAAACAATCAAAGATCCCGTAGAGCGATTGGCAGTGAAAATCAGTCTACCTGTTTGGCTGGCTCAACGTTTTATTGATCAAATTGGGTTTGAAGAAACAGAAAAACTAGGTTATTCACTCTATGAATCAAGCCATGCAAGTGGACGAGTGGATGTTCGTCGCTTGTCACGTGAACAAGCAATCACTGTTTTGAATGAAGAAGATATCTCTGTGAAAGAAAGCCAAGTTAGCCCTTATGGTGTTGTTGCTGAAAAAGGTCATTTAGCTTCGAGTTCACTATTTCATGATGGGTTGCTAACTGTCCAAGATGAAAGCTCCATGCTAGTTGCACCAGCCATGCAAATTGAGCCAGAGCATCATGTGCTGGATGCATGTGCTGCGCCAGGCGGTAAAACAACGCATATTGCAACATTTTTAGATTCAACATGTGGTGGCGAAGTGATTGCTCTTGATGTTCATGATCATAAAGTAAAGCTAATTGACGAAAATGCTGCTCGCTTAAATGTGTCGTCAGCAGTTTTTGCACAAAAAATGGATGCACGAGAAGTACAACAAACTTTTGAATCAGAACAATTTGATCGTATTTTGGTTGATGCACCATGTTCTGGTTTAGGCTTATTGCGTCGGAAACCAGACATTCGCTACAAAAAAAATCCACAAGATTTAGAAAATTTACCTAAAATTCAATTAGCAATTTTGGAAAGCTGTGCTCCTACGTTAAAATCGTCAGGAATCTTGACTTATAGCACTTGCACCATTCTAGCTGATGAAAATCAAGGGGTCATTTCGACCTTTTTAAAACGACATCCTGAATTTGAAAGGATTGATGTTTTAGTGAGTCCTGTGCTAAAATCATCAATCGAAGATAAAATGTTAACTTTGTATCCACATCAATTTAATACAGATGGCTTTTTTATCTGTTGTTTGCGTAAAAAGTAATGAGGTGAAGAAATGCAAATTGAATTTCAATCAGATGTAGGAAGACGCCGTAATACCAACCAAGACTATGCGAGTGTATTTACTAATCAAGAAGGAATCAAACTGGCAGTTTTAGCTGATGGAATGGGTGGGCACCGAGCTGGTGATATTGCCAGTCAAATGGCTGTGACCAATTTGGGTGCTGACTGGGAAGGACAAGCACTAAAAGATAGTGAAAAAATTGCCCAGTGGTTTATTCAAACAATCCAAAATGAAAATGGTAAAATTTATCAGCGAGGGCAAGAAAAGCCAGAATATAATGGTATGGGGACAACCATTGTTGCTGCAGCTCTGTCAGAAACAAGATTTACGATTGCAAATGTTGGGGATAGTCGTGCTTATCTAGTACGTGAAGACCAATTAAAGCAGTTAACAGAAGACCATTCATTAGTGAATGAACTGGTCAAATCTGGTGAAATCAGTCAAGAAATGGCAGTGAACCATCCAAGAAAAAATATTTTGACACGATCGGTAGGAATGCCGGGAACAGTTGAAGTAGATGTAGCAACTTATTCTTGGCAATTGGGTGATCGATTATTACTTTGCTCAGATGGACTTACTAATATGTTGTCAGAAGAAATGATTGGGTCAATTATTGATGGTGCCGGTTCGCTTACGGATAAAGTAAAAGAATTGATCGATCGTGCAAACGAGGCAGGTGGCGCTGATAACATTACTGCACTCCTTATTGAGTACAAGGAGGACTGTGCATGATCGAGTTAGGTAAGAAATTAAATGGACGTTACCAAATCACTGGCAATATTGGCAGTGGCGGAATGGCAAATGTTTTCTTGGCTCATGACCTAATCTTAGACCGTGATGTAGCTGTCAAGGTTTTACGGTTTGACTTTCAAAACGACAAAACTGCTATCCGCAGATTCCAAAGAGAAGCTTTAGCAGCAACTGAATTGGTTCATCCAAACATCGTGAGTGTGTATGATGTTGGTGAAGAAGCTGGTATGCAATATTTAGTAATGGAATATGTGAAGGGAATGGATCTCAAGCGATACATCCAAACTCATTATCCAATTCCATATCAGACAGCTGTTGATATTATGCAACAAATTTTATCAGCGATTTCTTTGGCTCATAATCATCAAATCATCCATCGCGATTTAAAACCTCAAAATATTTTGATTGACCATGAAGGTGTCGTGAAGATTACTGATTTTGGAATTGCGATTGCATTATCTGAAACATCAATTACTCAAACGAATACAATGTTAGGCTCCGTGCATTACTTGTCACCTGAACAAGCAAGAGGAAGTATGGCTACGAAACAGTCCGATATTTATGCGCTTGGAATCATTCTTTATGAAATGCTGACAGGTAGTGTGCCATTTGACGGTGAGTCAGCAGTAACGATCGCCTTGAAACATTTTCAAGATGAGCTACCTTCGATTAAAGCGATTGATCCGGGAGCGCCACAGGCATTGGAAAATGTTGTATTGAAAGCAACTGCCAAAGAACCAACGGATCGGTATTTGACTGCGGATGAAATGAATGAAGACTTAGCAACGGTTCTTTCACCTGCGCGTGCGAATGAACCAAAGTGGGAACCGCAAGCTATGCTGAATGAAACCAAAGTGCTGACACCGATTGATGCAGACTCACCAATGCCAGATTCGTTCAAGTCGATGCGTTTACCAGATGAGCATGACGTGTGGGAACAACCAAATCATCAGCCAGAAGAAGAGGAAGAAAAACCAAAGAAAAAACGAAAAAAATGGTGGATTTTACTCATTCTGGTCTTACTGGGCTTAGGCATCGGCGCAGGCGTATTTTTTGCTTCTGGTGGTCGAGGCGAAGTGGAAGTACCAGATGTATCAGATTTAACGGAAGCAGCGGCTCGAACGGTGTTAGAAAACGCGAATCTAAAAGTAGCGAGCGAGACAGAAGAAATTGCTGATGACAAAATTGAAGAAGGAAATGTGGTTAAAACAGATCCTGCAGCAAAAACAACTGTGAAAAGGAATCGCGAAGTAAAATTATATTTAAGCAGTGGCTCGAAAAAAATCAAATTAAAAGATTATGCTGGCGTAAACTACGATGAAGCAAAAGCAAATTTAATTGAATTAGGTTTTTCAGAAAACCAAATTAAGTCGGAAGAAGAATATAGTTCTGAAGTTGAGAAGGGTGCAATTATTTCTCAAACACCTGCGGACGGAGAAGTTGATCCGGATTCTGATATAATTACTTTCAAAGTGAGCAAGGGAGCGGAACCAGTTTATTTGTATAATCATACAGGCGAAAACTATGATGAAGTTTATAGTACGTTGATATCTGCAGGCTTTTTAGCATCGAATATTAGCGTGAGCTATGATTATAGCGATACGATAGCTGCGGGAAATATTATTAGTCAAAATCCCGGGTCAGGCGAATTCACGGCAGCAGAAACAGCTGTTAGTTTTGTAGTCAGCCAAGGAGCTGAGGAAAAACCAAGTCGTCTAAATGATATTTCAGGCTATTCAAAGAGTGAAGCACAAAATTATTTATCTGGGATTGGCGCTGAATACATTGGACATGAAACTTCTGAATACTCAGATACTGTCGACAAGGATAAAGTTATTCGTACTAATCCAGGTGTCGGAGCAAGTATTGCTAAAGGTGATATCGTGAGTGTTGTTTACTCCAAGGGACCAGATCCAGCAAAAGCTTCTTCAGAAAAAGATTCATCAAGTAGTTCAACAAAAGAAACGACAGAGACAACAGGAGAATCAAAGGAAGAAAATAAATCACAAGAGTAACCACATGTGACTTAACTAAGCACAAAAGAATTATGTTGTTAGTGAAAAACTAATGACATAATTCTTTTTTTGTAGAAAAATGTAAAAATAAATTTTCTAGAGTTTAATAAGTTTACTTGTAAAGGCATAAGAATTCTTTTTCCTGTGTTAAAATAAATAAAAAACGGAGGTGGCACAAATCAGAGGACAAATTAGAAAAGCAATCAGTGGTTTTTATTATGTTTATGCCGATGGGGAAACCTACCAAACACGAGGAAGAGGAAATTTTCGTAATCGAAAAATTAGTCCATTAGTTGGTGACCAAGTCATTTTTGAAAGTGAAAATAAAACAGATGGTTATTTGCTGGAAATTTTGCCACGAAAAAATCAATTAGTAAGACCGCCGGTGACGAATGTTGATTTAGGTGTAATCGTAACCAGTTTAGTTGAACCAAATTTCTCAGCGAATTTACTTGATCGCTTTTTAGTGATGCTTGAGTATGAAATGATTCGACCAATTATTTTTCTAACAAAGACAGATTTAGCACCGAATGATCCCAAAATTAAAGAGATTAAAGAAACCTACGAAAAAATTGGTTATCCAGTTATAGTACCGAAGCAATCAGGAGATACAGATGAATTAATTCGTTACTTTCCAGAGCAGCTAACTGTTTTTATGGGGCAATCGGGGGCAGGCAAGTCGACTTTACTTAATCAAATCTCGCCAGAATTACAGTTAGCAACAGCAGAAATTTCAGATTCTCTTGGTCGAGGGAAGCATACTACGCGTCATGTTGAATTGATTCCGTTGTATGATGGATTGGTTGCTGATACACCAGGCTTTAGCTCGATTGACTTTCTGACGATTGAAGCAACGGAGCTACCAAAACAATTTCCGGAATTTGTTGAGGCGTCTGCACATTGTCGTTTCCGTGAATGCATGCATGCGAAAGAACCGGGGTGTGAGGTCAAACGCCGAGTAGAAAATGGCGAAATTGCACAAACGCGTTATGATAACTATTTGCAATTTCTACAAGAAGTTGAAAAGCGCAGACCTGTTTATAAAAAAGAGAGCAAAAGAAAATAGGGGGAAATGAAATGAAATTAGCACCATCAATCTTAAGTGCAGACTTTGCCAACTTACAACGTGATATTGAGTTAGTAGAAAAAGGTGGAGCAGATTACATCCACGTCGATGTTATGGATGGTCAATTTGTACCAAACATTACATTAGGACCAAATGTTGTCCAAGCAATCCGTCCAGTGACTAAATTGCCTTTAGATGTTCATTTGATGATCGTAAATCCAGAAAATTATATTACAGATTTCGCAAAAGCTGGTTCCGACATCATTACTGTTCACGCTGAATCAACACCACATATTCATCGTGCTGCTCAAATGATTAATGATCTAGGAGTGAAATCTGGTGTGGTAATCAATCCTGGTACACCAGTTTCAGCAATTCAGCATGTGTTATCTATAGTCGATCAGGTCTTGGTCATGACGGTAAATCCTGGTTTTGGCGGTCAAAGCTTTATTGAAGAAACTGTTGTTAAAATTGCTGAATTAGACTTGCTTCGCCAAGAAAATGGCTATCATTACGCAATCGAAGTTGATGGTGGAATCGTTCCGGAAACAGCGAAAATTTGTAAAGAGGCAGGAGCAGATGTTTTTGTAGCAGGATCTTACATCTATGCCTCTGAAAATCCAATCCATCAAATTAATCAACTCAAAGAGGCTTTGAGCTAAAATGAAAATTTTATTAGCAGCAGGCGGAGCACCACAAGAATGGCCAGAGATAACAGGCTCTGAGTATGACTATCATGTTGGCATTGACCGTGGAGCGTTATATTTATTGCAACAAGGATTCTCTTTGGAACTAGCTGTAGGTGATTTTGATTCGTTAAATGAGGAAGAACGTACTTATGTTTTCTCACAAGCAGAGCTGGTTATTCAATCGCCAGCAGAAAAAGACGATACTGACACGCAATTAGCATTAGTGTCTACATTCGAGCGCTATCCCGATGCAGATTATACCTTAGTAGGTGCGACTGGTGGACGTTTGGATCATTTATTATCTAATTTGTGGTTAGGACTGGAGCCAAGGTTTCAGCCATATATTCAGCATTTGACTTTGGCAGATCGTCAAAATAATTTGAGTTATTACTTGCCAGGCAGCTACTCAATCAAAAAGATACCAGAAATGAAATACTTGGCTTATTGCTGTTTGACGCCCGTCAGCCATCTGGATATCAAAGAAAGCAAATATGAGTTAGAAAATGCAACTATTACTCAGCCAACTTCGTATGCAAGTAATGAATTTGTTTCTGATACAGCTAAATTTTCATTTGAAACGGGTGTAATAGCTGTAATTCAAAGCAAAGATTAAGGAACTTCTTTGGCTAGAATTTCACAAACGTGGACACTTGAATAACTAAAGCAAGCATAGTGAAAAAGATTTGCTAAAAAAAGATTAAGAGAAGTAACTTGCCTTTTGTTTCAAGGTGTTTAGTGCTAAAATTAAAAACAAGAGTCTAATTAATTCGAGGTGTCTTTGTGAAGAAGTTCAATCCCAATAAAAATATTATTATTACGTTGATTATTGTCATTATTGTGGTGACGATTTTAAGTGTAACGGCTGCTCAACGAGCAAATGAAGGAAAAACTAATATATTTCAATCTGTTGTCAATGACAGTGTTGCTATTATTGACAAAGCTGTTTTCGCACCAGCAAGATGGGTCGGAAATGGTGTGAATTCTGTGCATAATTTATTTTCTACTTATTCTGAGAATGAGCGACTAAAAGAGCGTTTAGATAGTTATGATGAAGTAGCACAGCAAAATAAAAATTATCAAAAAGAAATTGAATCATTGAAGAAAGAACTTGATTTGAATCAAACATTAACCAGTTATGAGAAAGTCACTGCCAACGTTATTACTCGCTCACCTGATAGTTGGCAAGACATGTTGACTGTTGATAAAGGTTCAAGAGATGGTATCGAACCAAACATGGCTGTTATGTCACAAAAAGGTTTAGTTGGACGTATAGTTGAGGTAAATGCAGCTTCTTCCAAAGTTGAGTTATTAACTTCAGCTAATGAAAGCTCAGATCATTTTCCGGTAAAAATTAATTCTGCCAACGGGAATGCTTTTGGATTGCTCAAAGGATATGATGAAGCAAACCAAGCGTTGGTTGCAACACAATTGACTGGTGATACAGACATCAAGGAAGGCGATGTTGTACAGACATCTGGTTTAGGAGGTAATTCACCTGCTAACTTATCAATCGGGACAGTTACAAAAGTTAAACCTGACAGTAACGGTTTAGATCGAGAAGTTTATATCAAACCTTATGCACAGATGTATGACTTATCAGTTGTCACAATCATCCAACGATTAGTGGAGGATGAGTAGCTTATGCTGAAAAAAGAAACGATGAAGTATTACCTACCTGTTATTCTGTTCTTTCTTATGCTTTTGGATGGGCAGGTAACTAGAGTTTTAGGTGAGTGGACAAAAGGTGTCTACATGGCAAATGCGCATTTTTTGATTCTGGCATTACTATTTTGTAGCCTAAGCTTCTCAAAAAGATATCTGTTAATTACGACAATCGTCTTAGGTGCCATTTTTGATATGTATTATATTGGTGTAATTGGTATTTATGCGGTAGCACTTCCCTTAATTGTTTTTATCATGTACTCAATGAGTCAAATCATTCATACAAATATATTTACCGAATTTTTTAGTATGATTATTTTTGTGACTGGATATGAACTATTTACGTTAATTATTCAGCTGATTTTTAAACTTGCGATAGTGAATAAGAATTATTTTATTACCCAGTTTTTAGGCCCAACATTGCTGTTGAACATGATTATTTTTGCTATTTTTGTATTTCCATTTAAGAAATTATTCAGTGATGAATAATTTCTTTTTTTGTTTCTATTTCCTTTTCTAACAATTTTGTCATTTTATAAATGTATTTTGAAATATTTTTGTAACATAACTATTATATCGCTGACATACAGCTATGGTACAATTTTCTTATCGTTAAGAAAGACTTAAATATTTTTAGATATTTATTAAATTAAGCCAGTCGGAGGAATGAAGAGTGAAAAAGAGTTTATTATCAGCAGTAATGGTTTGTTCAATGACTTTAACTGCCGTAGCATCACCGATCGCTGCCGCGGCAGATGATTTCGATTCACAGATCCAACAACAAGATAAGAAAATTGCAGACCTACAAAACCAACAATTAGATGCACAATCACAAATTGATGCTTTGGAAAGTCAAGTTACTGATATTAACACACAAGCTCAAGATTTATTATCAAAACAAGAAACTTTACGTAATGAATCTGCACAATTAGAAAAAGAAATTGCAGATTTACAAGAACGTATTGAAAAACGCCAAGATACAATTCAAAATCAAGCGCGTGAAGCACAAGTGAAAAATACAAGCTCAAATTACATTGATGCTGTAATGGATGCAGACTCATTTGCAGATGCTGTTGGTCGTATTCATGCGATGACAACAATCGTTAAAGCAAACAATGAATTAATTGAACAACAAAAAGAAGATAAAAAAGCTGTTGAAGACAAACAAGCTGAAAACAAACAAAAACAACAAGAACTTGCTGAAAACCAAGCAGCTTTAGAAGCTCAAAAAGGTGATCTTTTATCTGCACAAGCTGACTTAAACGTAATGAAAACTTCATTAGCTGCTGAACAAGCAACTGCTGAAGATAAGAAAGCTGATTTAAATCGCCAAAAAGCAGAAGCAGAAGCTGAACAAGCTCGTATTCGCGAACAAGAACGTTTAGCAGAACAAGCACGTCAACAAGCAGCTCAAGAAAAAGCTGAAAAAGAAGCACGTGAACAAGCAGAAGCTCAAGCTGCTGCACAAACAGCAGTTTCTGAATCTACAGCTACTGAATCAACTGTAGTATCTGAATCTTCAGAAGCAGCAACATCTGATTCTTCAGTAGTAGAAGAATCAACAACGCCTGAATCTTCAGCAACAGAAGAGTCAACAACACCTGAAACTTCAACGCCTGAAGAATCAACTGTACCTGAAACTTCAACACCTGAAGAGTCTACAGTACCTGAAACTTCAGCACCTGAAGAATCAACAACACCGGAAGCTCCTGTAACAGAAGATTCTTCTTCAGAAGCTCCTGTAGTTCAAGAACCAACAACACCAAGTACTGGTAATGGAAACTCAAATACTGGTAACGATGGTTCAACTACACCATCTAAACCTGTTACACCTCCATCAACTGGTGGTTCATCATCTGTTAATGGTTCAGCTATCGTAGCAGAAGCTTACAAATATATTGGTACACCATATGTTTGGGGTGGAAAAACTCCATCAGGATTTGACTGCTCAGGTTTCACACGCTATGTATACTTACAAGTAACTGGTCGTGACATCGGTGGCTATACTGTTCCTCAAGAACAAGCTGGAACAAAAATTTCAGTTTCTCAAGCTAAAGCAGGAGACCTATTATTCTGGGGTTCAGCTGGTGGAACTTACCACGTAGCAATTGCTTTAGGTGGCGGACAATACATCCATGCACCTCAACCAGGTGAAAGTGTAAAAGTTGGCTCAGTTCAATGGTTTGCACCTGACTTTGCAGTTAGCATGTAATTTTAATTGAAAAAATAAAAGAGTTGGGCTGATGCCTAACTCTTTTTTGTTTTTTTTACTTAAATAAAAAGCCTGAACAACTTTTTGGATTGAAAAGTCGTTCAGGTTTTTTGTGTTAAAAGAATTATTGAACAAATTCTTCCGTTAATTCCATGAATTGTTGAATATCCTCTAAAACCATGTCAATTCCGGCTTGCCAGAAATCTGGTTTTGTTAGATCAACACCAAGATGTTTTCTAGCTAGCTCTTCTGTAGTCATTGAAGCTGTATCTCTTAGTAAATCAATGTATTCTTGTTCAAAATTTGTGCCTTTTTGATTAGCATAAGCATAAATTCCCATACTGAATAGATAGCCAAATGTATACGGAAAATTATAAAATGGTACATCATCAATAAAGAAATGTAATTTTGCTGACCAGAAATATGGATGGTAACTAGCCAAGGCATCTTGATAACCTTCTTTTTGCGCGTCAATCATCATCGAAGTTATTTCTTCTTCAGAGACTAATCCTTTTTGACGAGCAGTATAAAAACTGTTTTCAAAAATGAAACGTGAATGAATGTTCATAAACATTGCCAGCGCATTTTGTAACTTAGTATCTAGTAAATTGATTTGTTCTTCTTTGGATTTTGCAGCTTTCAAGGTTGCATCCGCTACAATCAGTTCTGCAAAAGTACTAGCAGTTTCCGCTACATTCATAGCATATTCACGATTTAATGAAGGAAGATCCCACATCGTACTACTATGGAAGGCATGACCAAGTTCATGTGCTAAGGTAGCAACCTCATTTACAGAGTTGCTATAAGTCATGAAAATTCTTGATTCTTTTGTTTCAGGTAATTCAGTACAGTAACCACCTGGGCGTTTTCCTGGGCGATCTTCCGCTTCAATCCAACTTTTTTCAAATGCTGATTGAGCAAAGTCAGCCATTTTAGGGCTGAATTTTTTAAAGTTTTCGACGATAAACGCCGCAGCTTCATCAAAGGTAAATGTTTTTTCTTCTAGGTCGCCTAAAATGATTGGTGCATCTTGATCTTGCCATTCCATTTTTTCTTTGCCAAAAAGATTTGCTTTTCGGGTCAAATAGTCTGCTAAAGGTTGTTTGTTTTTCTCAATCGTTGACCACATAACATCAAGCGTTTCTTTTTTCAAACGATTGTATTCTAACGGTTTTTGCAGATAATCAGTAATGCCGTGAAGCTTATAAGTAGAGAGACGGAAACCATCTAAATGATTTAGTGTATCGCCAAATAGGGGTGCTTTTTCTTTCCATGCTGTTTCCCAAGCAATAAATAATGTTTTACGAATTTCTTGATCAGGATCACTCATCATTTTATTGAATGCTTGTCCAGCGGAAAGTTCAACTGTTTCACCGTTTTGAGTAAAAGGAATCTTAATGCTGGCAACGATGGTATCGTAGTGACTACTCCAAGCGTTTAACCCATCAAGTGATAATGTATTGATAATATTTTCTTCGGATTCTGATAATAATTGCGCACCATCACGACGAAGTTCATTTAAACGAAACGCAAGTAGTTGAAAATTAGAATTTGTGATTAGTGTTTGCCAGTGTTCTTCATTTATTTTTGCAAATTTTGTCGAAAGGACAGTTTCTGCTGACTGTAGTCGAGGAAGAAGTGCATAAAGTTTTCCAGATAAAATTTTCGCTTGTGAATCGTTTACATTTGCAGATAATAGTGCAGTGATGTAGCTGTCACATTGAGTGAATCCATCAGAAATTTTTGCTTGTAATTGTAAAATGGTTTGTAGTTGTTCAAAGTCTTCTGGTGTGAATTCCCAATTCCCAACTAATTGATAATAGTTTTCCATCTGTGATTCAAGCTCAGTCATACGCTCATTTAAGGCTAAAGAATTGCTTCCCCCAGAAAAAATGGAGTCAAGATCCCAGTTTAATGAATAGTTCATAAAAAATCTCCCTTCAATTTTTTGTTCAACATTTAGTATAGCATTATCTAGTAGAAGAAGTCTTTTTTTAGATTGTCGTTTCCGAAAAAAAAAGCTAAGATAAGTAGGAGAGGTGACTTATGAATTCAATCCAAAAACAAATGAAAAATGGAAACTTTTATTTGGTCATTGCTTTGCTGATTGTAGCTGTATTATTTTATAGTTCATCGCAAACGTATGTAGAGCAGTCACAAGTTTCTAGATTAGAAGGCTGGCTTTCTTCACAGCCATTTAAAGAAACATTCGCAACGATTCGCTTTGATTATGGCGGAAGCGAAGTGAGTATTGAGCATTTAGGCTATTTCAAATTTGTAGAGTTTTTTATCCGAAAAGCAGCTCATTTTGGAACATATTTTATTCTAGGGGGTAGTTTGTTCTTAGGTGTGTTTCCTAAGCTAAAAATTTGGTGGTTAACAGGAATTTTAGCATGGTTATCGGCGACAGGATATGCTGGTCTAGATGAGTTTCATCAAATGATGACCGGTGGTAGATCGCCAATGTTTCAAGATGTGATGCTTGACTCAATGGGTGCATTGACGGCTGTTTTATTGTGTATTTTGGTGAAAGGCTGGAAAAAGAAATTGTAAATTTGGAAGATTGCTTTTTTTGTCAGAGGGTCTAAAATGATTAGTGTGAACATAAAGGAGGAGTAGAAATGTCAGGACACAGTAAATGGCACAATATTCAAGGAAGAAAAAATGCCCAAGATGCAAAACGTGGTAAAATTTTTCAAAAACTTTCACGAGAAATCTATATGGCAGCAAAATCAGGTGGGTCTGATCCTACAATGAATCCTGCACTACGTTTAGTGGTAGACAAAGCAAAAGCGGCTAATATGCCAAATGATAATGTAGAACGTGCCATCAAAAAAGCGACAACTGCGGCAGATGAAGCAAATTATGATGAAATTACGTACGAAGGGTACGGTCCAGGTGGCGTAGCGATCTTGGTACATGCGTTGACAGATAATCGAAATCGAACAGCAACCAATGTTCGCGTAGCTTTTACACGTAATGGAGGATCTTTGGGAGAAACGGGGTCCGTTAATTATTTGTTTGATCGTAAGGGCTATTTGGTCATTCAACGTGAAGGATTAGCAGTAGATGAGGAGACAATGTTTGAAGATGTGCTAGAAGCTGGAGCGGAAGATCTGCAAACTTCAGCTGAAGTATTTGAAATCTACACAGCACCTGAAGATTTTGTAGCTGTTCGTGATCAATTAGAAAAAGATGGATTTACTTTTGTCCAGGCTGAATTGACAATGTTTCCCCAAACGATGATTTCATTAACAGATGAGCAACGCGAACAATTAGATAAACTAGTCGATAAATTGGAAGACGACGATGATGTCTCAGAGGTCTTTACTTCTGCTGAAATGTAAAAATAAAAAGGAGTCAACGAACATTTTGTTCGTTGACTCCTTTTTGAGTATTAGAATACCAAAACAGGCGTACCTACTTCGACCATTCCAAATAATTCTTTCATGACACTTGGTGGTGTATTAATACAACCGTGTGAGCCACGAGTTTTCCATAACTCGCCACCATACTCCGGCTGCCAGTCAGAATCATGGATTCCGACGCCGGTCCAGTCGATTGGCATCCAGTAATCTACAGGACTTGCATATGGCGTGCCATCATCGTTGGTTCCCTTTAGAACGGAATTAGTTTCTTTGTTCCAAACGTAAAAGACACCAGCAGGGGTTTGAGTTGTTGGTTTACCAGAAACGATATCTGTTTCAAGTGCGACTTTGCCATCTTTGTAGTACCACATGTGTTGGTTTTGTAAATCAACTTCAATGTAAGTATCTTCAATTAAAGCATGATCAGCAGTTGTGCTTCCTTGAACAATCGGTGAGCGAGTAAAATCTTGACCAGCTAAAATTTGTTTCTTTAGAGCTGCGACTTCATCTTCTGTTTGAATGGTCCAACTGTACGTTCCTGTTGGGACATTTACTTCGCCGCGTTTTGTGCTGTTAAACACGGTATCATTTGTACTTGTATTATATTCTTGACCTAGCTCAGTCACATATTGCGTCATTTTGTCAGTATCTAAATCAATTTTGCCGTCTGAATAAATCAGCCAGCTAGCTAAATCGTTTGTAGGAATTTGGAATGTTTGTCCATTAATGCTATAAGTTGCTTTGACTTTAGCAATATTGTTCATAGCTGTTAATTGTTGATTTAGCTCTTTGTCGTCAGCAGTAACTTTAGCTTTTTGCTTAAAGTCATTCAAGTCGATTTGCTTTTCATTTGTAGCAGCAACTTCTTTGATTTCTTTTACGGTTGCGTCTACGTCAATTGAATCACCGTTAACTTCAGGTGTAATGGCGAAGCCGTCATCTGTTTTTTTGATGGTAGCATCTTGTGTTTGCTTTCGATTACTATTTAAATCATTTAGCTTTGTTGTCAGCGTATCGATTGTAGCGTCTAGTTTTGAATGATCTTGACTAACAGGATCAATTTCTTGTTTTTCAGCTGCTGAAACATAAGTCATCCCCCAAGTCCAACCGTTTTGCTTGGATAAGAGTTTACTTAAATCATCTGAAAAATCATCGCGATAACCTAATTCTGATTTAGCGATTTCTTGCCAAACTTTACCATTTTCTTCAATTGCTAAAGTTGTATTAGAGTAAGTGTCTTTTAATTTCTTGTTTGCCTGATCAACAGTCATATTACTTACATCAATTTCGTTGATCTCAGTATGAGGTAAGAAGTGACTTGTGTAATATGTACTGCGGAAGGTATAAAAGCTGACTAATATCAACAGAACACCAAGTGCTGAAAGAATGCCAATGTGTATCTTTTTTTTGTGTTGGGAAGATCTTGTCATAGAACGATAACTCCTTGAATAATAGAATAGGGTGCATATCGAGTTCATCATAGCATAATTTATTTAAAAAGACGAAGTTTAAATATTCATTATGGAAAAAATTAAACAAAATCTTTTTTGATAATTATTTCAAAATAATAAAAAAGCCGAGACATACATTGTCCCGGCTACAAGTTTCACTTTAACGAAGAAGCACTCAATTAGTCTTCTAAGTTTGCGAATGCTTGGTCTAAAATTTCTTTTAATTGTTTAGCTGAAGCATTCATACGATCTTGTTCTGCATCAGATAATGGAATTTCGATAACTTTTTGGATACCTTGAGCATTGATAACAGCAGGTGCGCCGATATAAATGTCGTTTAATCCATATTGATCTTCCATGTAAACAGATAAAGGTAATACAGCATTTTCGTCATCAAGGATGGCACGAGTAATACGAGCTAATGCAACTGCGATACCATAGAAAGTAGCGCCTTTTTTCTCAATGATTGTGTAAGCTGCGTCGCGTACGCCGAAGAAGATATTTACTAATGCTTCTTCATCTACTTCTGGGTTATTTTTAACCCATTCGTAAATTTGTAGTCCAGCAACGTTTGCGTGTGACCAAACTGGGAATTCTGAGTCACCGTGTTCGCCAAGGATGTAAGCATGGACGTTACGAGCATCAACGTCAACTAATTCAGCAATCTTTTGACGGAAACGAGCTGAGTCAAGAGATGTACCTGAACCGATAACGCGTTCTTTAGGGAAGCCAGAGAATTTCCAAGTTGAGTAAGTCAAGATATCAACTGGGTTAGCAGCAACTAAGAAAATACCATTGAAACCTGATTCAACGATTTGTGTAACAACGTCACGGTTAATTTTTAAGTTTTTATTTACTAAATCTAAACGAGTTTCACCTGGTTTTTGTGGAGCACCAGCAGTGATAACTACAAGGTCAGCATCATGTGCATCTGCATAAGTAGCTGAGTAGATTTTTTTAGGTTGTGTCCAAGCAAGAGCATCAGTTAAGTCTAATGCGTCTCCTTCAGTTTTAGCTGTGTTAATATCTACGATTCCAACTTCTTGAGCGATATTTTGAGTCACTAGAGCGAAAGCATAACTAGAACCTACGGCACCGTCTCCAACAAGAATAACTTTTTTGTGATCTTTAATTTCTGCAGTTGCAGTCATATGTGTATCAATCCTTCCATTGATTTGTTTTTCCCTTGACTATGCTAACACGGATCAGCCTTGCTGTCACGCTATTTGACTAGGAAATATAACAGATAACAAGGTTGTATCATATGTAAAAGCTTACATGTGCGTTATTTCACTATTTCTTGAAACCAATGATTTCATTAAGTTTTGAAGAAATTTTTAATATTTTTATCATTTATTAAACATTCTGTTTTAGTCGAAACAGCTGTTTATGTGTTATACTGTTTTTAAAAATAAAAAAGAAGAATGAACCTTTTAACTGGACTGCTGATTAGCTGTCCAGCATTTTGTGTTCTTTAGAATTAGGTGAATAAATAAATGAAAATGATCGTAGGATTAGGTAATCCTGGAACGAAGTATGAACAAACAAAACACAACATTGGATTTATGGTTGTTGATCGTCTTGCAAAAGAGCATCAAGCGACATTTAAAAAAAATACCTTTGAAGCGGAAGTTGCAGAATTCTTTTACAAGGGAGAAAAGATTTTACTTGTAAAACCGCAAACTTTCATGAATGAATCAGGTCGTTCGGTCGGACCGTTAATGACTTATTTTGGTATTTATCCAGAGGAGTTAATTGTTGTATATGATGATTTAGATTTGGCAGTCGGAAAGATTCGTTTACGCCAAAAGGGAAGTGCCGGCGGACATAATGGAATGAAAAGTATCATTTCTCACTTGGATACGAATATTTTTAATCGTGTAAAAGTTGGGATTGGTCGACCCGAAGGTAAAAAGACGGTGGTTTCACATGTGCTTAGTCCTTTTAGTAAAGAAACACAACCTTTAATAGAAGAAAGTATTCATCAATCGGTTCAAGCAATCAATTTTGTTCTCGATGGGCATTCATTTATTGATACAATGAATCAGTTTAACTAAGAAGGAGAAGCGAAATGGATATTGTTCAATTAGTGGGTCAAGAACCTCAAGTAAAAGAATGGGTGGCTCAGTTAGAAGCAAATACGCCACGGCAATTGATTACTGGGCTAGCAGGATCTGCTAAAACATTACTGATTGCCCACGTTTTCAAAAAAACGAATAAAAATATAATCGTTTTGTTACCAAATTTATATTACGCAAATCAATTAGCGGAAGATTTGCAACACGTCGTTTATCAAGACAACATTCATCTATTTCCAGTAGATGAAGTCTTGTCTGCGGAAATGGCTTTTTCTTCGCCAGAAGCAAGAGCAGAGCGAGTAGCCACATTAAATGCATTGCAGGAAAAGCAAGCAGGAATTTATCTTTTGCCAGTTGCTGCATTACACAAAAGATTACCGAGTAAGAATGCTTGGGTTGATGCACAACTCAACTGGAAAATTGGCGATGAAATTAATGTAGAAAATCTACCGCTCCAATTAGTCCTGATGGGATATGAACGTCAAGAAATGGTTGCAAAACCCGGTGAATTTAGTATTCGCGGAAGTATTGTTGACATTTATCCTTTAACGATGGAACATCCTGTACGGGTGGAGTTGTTTGATGTTGAAATTGATTCGATGCGTTACTTTGAAGCAGAGACACAACGTTCTATTGGACCAACGGAAGAGATTTGGATTTCGCCAACATCAGAGCAAATCTACACAGGAACTGATCTGGAACATGGAATGAAAGAGTTAGAAAAATTACTTGAAAAAAGAGTAGCAACGACTGCTGAAAAAGTCGATCAAGTATTTTTACAGGACTATTTCGGTCAAATTTTGTCAAACTGGCAAGCGGGAATACCAACGGAAGAGGCAAAGCTTTACGCTGATTTGCTGTATCCAACGTCAACCACGATTTTAGATTATTTTCACTCTGATAGCTTCTTGATGGTGGATGATTATCCAAGGATGATGGAAACAAATCGAGAAATTGAACGAGAAGCAGCTGAATGGCAGACACAAAAAATTAGTGAACTTCGTGTTTTTTCAGAACAGAGTTTTGTTACAGATGTTCATAAATTGATTCAAAAAGAACAGTTTTCGACAACCTTTTTTGCTTTGTTCCAAAAAGGAATGGGCAATTTGAAATTTCACGCCATTTATTCGTTTCAATATCGGACGATGCAGCAATTTTTTGGTCAAATGCCGTTGTTGAAAACGGAAATTGATCGTTGGCGCAAACAAAAGCAGACAGTCATGATTTATATTCCAACCAAGGAACGAATTCGTAAAGTAGAAGAATTATTACGCGATGACGATATTTTAGCCATTGAAACGGCAAATGATGAGCTAATCGTCGGACAAGTGCAATTAGTTGAAGGGGCACTACAAAATGGTTTTGAATTGCCACAAGGAAAAATCGTGGTCATTACCGAAAAAGAAATTTTCCAAAAGACAACGAAAAAACGAGCTCGTCGCCAAACGGTTACGAATGCAGAACGTTTAAAGAGTTATAACGAATTAAAAGCTGGCGATTATGTTGTTCATGCGAATCATGGGATCGGAAAATATATCGGGATGGAAACGCTCGAAGTCGATGGCGTTCATCAAGATTACATGACGATTTTATACCAAAATGACGACAAATTATTTATCCCTGTCACTCAGTTGAATTTGATTCAAAAATATGTTGCGTCTGAATCAAAAGCTCCACGAATCAATAAGTTGGGTGGTAGTGAGTGGACGAAAACCAAGCGGAAAGTATCTTCTAAAATCGAAGATATCGCGGATGATCTAATCAAATTATACGCAGCCAGAGAGTCCGAGATTGGCTATGCTTTTGGGCCAGATGATGGGTATCAAAAAGAATTTGAAGAAGCATTTCCTTATTCTGAAACAGATGACCAACTGCGTAGTTCTTCGGAAATCAAGCGTGATATGGAAAAAGAAAAACCAATGGATCGTCTGCTGGTAGGTGATGTAGGATATGGTAAAACGGAAGTTGCTTTGCGAGCTGCTTTTAAAGCTGTGAAGGAAAGCAAACAAGTGGCATTTTTAGTTCCCACGACCATTCTTGCACAACAACATTATGAAACAATGCTAGAACGTTTTGAAGGTTTTCCAATTAATATTGGCTTGCTGAGCCGTTTTCGAACGAAAAAGCAACAAAAAGAAACGATTGAACAATTGCGTACGGGACAAGTAGACATTGTTGTCGGAACGCATCGTATTTTATCAAAAGATATTGAATTTAGTGACTTAGGCTTATTGATTATTGATGAAGAACAACGATTTGGCGTGAAGCACAAAGAACGGTTGAAACAACTTCGGGCGCAAGTAGATGTATTGACATTAACAGCGACACCAATACCGAGAACGTTGCATATGTCGATGTTGGGTGTACGAGATTTATCGGTGATTGAAACACCGCCGGCAAATCGTTACCCAATTCAAACTTATGTTATGGAGAAGAATCCTGGAGCAATTCGAGAAGCGATTCATCGTGAAATGGGACGCGGCGGTCAAGTTTTTTATCTCTATAATCGAGTGGAAACCATTGAGCAAAAAGTTGAAGAAATCCAAGAGTTAGTTCCGGAAGCGAGAATTGGTTACGCTCATGGTCAAATGACGGAAGTTCAATTAGAAAATACGTTGTTTGATTTTGTTGAAGGACAATATGATGTGTTAGTCACGACCACAATTATTGAAACAGGCGTGGATATTCCAAATGCAAATACGCTATTTGTTGAAAATGCCGATTATATGGGTTTATCAACTCTTTATCAGCTACGTGGCCGAGTGGGGCGAAGCAATCGAGTGGCATATGCTTACTTCATGTATGAACCACAAAAGATTCTCAATGAAGTTAGTGAAAAACGATTGCAAGCAATCAAGGATTTTACAGAACTAGGATCAGGCTTTAAAATTGCGATGCGTGATTTGTCTATTCGTGGTGCTGGTAATCTATTAGGTGCGCAACAGCATGGCTTTATCGATGCAGTCGGTTTTGATATGTATTCACAAATGTTAAGTGAAGCTGTCGCTCGTAAACAAGGAAAAAATAATCAAGTTGAAAAAACAACTGTGGAGATCGACCTCGGTGTGGATGCTTACTTACCAGATACTTATGTTTCAGATCAACGTCAAAAAATTGAAATCTATAAGCGGATTCGGGAGCTGGAATCACAAGAAATGTTGGACGAGCTTGAAGATGATCTATTGGATCGTTTTGGTGAGTATCCTGAAGAAGTTGCTCATCTATTAACAGTTGGACAATTGAAAATGGATGGTGATCGTGCCTTATTAGAAACGATGCGTAAGCAACAAGAAACAGTAATTTTCACGCTAAGTAAGGTTGGTACGAAACGCTATTCTGTTGAACAATTGTTTGAGGCGTTAAGTGAAACAACGTTGAAAGCAGGTTTAGGTGTTGAAAAGGAAAAAATGGTTATCCGCTTAACCATTCCTAAAACAATGAGTGAAGCTGTTTGGTTATTAGAAATCCAACGTTTTGTTAAAGCATTGCGACAACAAAAATATTTGTCGGTATAGGAAGGAGCGATTCCCTTGGACCACAAAGAAATGCGTCAAGTGATGCAAGGAGCGGTGATTTTGACCGTAGCTTCTTTTATTGCTAAAGTTTTAAGCGCACTTTATCGAATTCCTCTTCAAAACTTAGTTGGTGATGAAGGATTTTATGTTTATCAACAAGTGTATCCGATTTATGGCATTGCGATGGCCTTGGCACTATCGGGGTTACCACAATTTATTTCAAAATATGTTGCAGAAAAAAAAGAACCATTAAAACAACGGGAAGCACTAAAAGAACTATATCCCTTAGTTTTTTGGACAGGTGTTTGTTTATGGTTAGGTGTCTGGTTATTTAGTGGCGTTTTAGCACAAATGATGGGTGATTATCAACTGAAACCTTTGATTGAAGTTGTTTCCTTCACCTTTTTATTGATGCCTGGTTTGTCTTTTTATCGAGGAAACTTTCAGGGGCATTTTTTGATGGAACCAACGGCTATCTCACAAGTTGTGGAACAAATTGTTCGCGTGTCGATTATCGTGTTCAGTGCATTTGCGTTTAAACAGTATAGTTGGGATGTTTACGAAACGGGAACTGCTGCAATGAGTGGTGCCGTAGTAGGTGGCTTATGCGCGTATCTTGTTCTTTATTATTATGAACAAAAAATTCATGGAGGGGCAATGCGCTTTCGAAGCTTCCCTATTTTCTCGCAACCAAGTAAGTGGCTGATACGTCGTTTCTTGGTTGAGGGTGGTTTAGTTTCGATTTACAGTGGATTATTGATTTTCTTTCAATTAATTGATTCATTTTTTGTAAAGAATGCGTTGCAAATCTATGGTTTGAGTGAACATGCGTCTAAAATAGCTAAAGGAGTCTACGATCGTGGCCAGCCATTAGTACAATTAGGGCTAGTTATTGCAACGGCATTGAGTGCCACTTTTTTACCGACGTTGACTAGATATTTAGCAGATGCTGTTTATGGACAATTTGTGAAGACTGCTAAGATGTATCTGCGGTTAACGACGGCACTAGCTTTGGCGGCTTCCGTCGGGTTAGCAATGTTACTACCTTATATCAACTATGCGTTGTTTAAAGACTACGCAGGAAATGCGACTTTAGTGCTGTTTGTGTTTGCAATTGTCTTAACCGCCGTGATCCAAGCTTACCAAAGTATTGCGCAAAGTAAGAATTCTTTTCGTCCATCCTTGAAAGGTGCTGGCTGGGGACTATTAGTAAAATTATTAACAACAGCATTGTTTACACAATGGTTTGGAACGATTGGGGCAAGTCTATCAACCTTACTTGGTTTAGTAGTGACTCTTTGGTATTTTATTCATATAGAAACAACTGAGGTGAATGCCTTTTGGAAAGAGCGGGCTTTTGGCAAAAAATTGTTACAAAGTTTAGCTTGGATGATTTTTGTTCTATTTATTTATTATGGAGTAATCCAAGTGATTGTTGGACCGGTCATGCATCGGTCGGGTGCATTACTCATTAGTCTTATCGGTGTCGCAATTGGCGGATTAACATTTGTCTTTGCGGTCATCTCGTTGAAAGTTTTTACCATTCGTGAGTGGTTGTTGTTGCCTTTTGGTAAAAAAATTCTACGATTCAATCAAAAATTCAAGAAAAAGTGAGGATATTTTATGCGATTAGATAAATTTATGAAAATTTCTCGAATTATCAAGCGACGTTCTGTAGCAAAAGAAGTGGCTGATAAAGGAAGAATTCAAGTAAATGGCAAGTTAGCAAAATCTTCAAGTGATGTAAAAGTTGGCGATGTCTTAAAAATCCAATTTGGGAACAAGACAATGGAAATCAAAGTCAATGAACTTCATGAGTCAACCAAAAAAGAAGATGCACAAAAAATGTACGAAATTATTTCAGAAACAAGAACAGAAAACGTAAATTAATAGATTAGACAAGCTTTATTGATATTGGTATAATAGAAAAGACAAGCCAAAACAGATTGGAGCGAAAGCAAGTGGCAAAAAAAAGCAATAAAATTGCTGCGTTAGATACAGATTACACAAAGAAAAAATACGCTGAGTTTCAAAAGCAACAACGTCAGCTCGTTTTTCGCAGACGTCGGTTAGCGGTCATCTTATTAGGCGCTTTGGTCATTTTTTCAATCATTGGTGTGCAGATTTTCCGAGATATGCAACGTCTAGATAAACTAGCTGAGCTAAAAGTCGAAGCTACCACGGAAATGAAAGAAGTCAAAGCAGACGTCTCGCAATTAAAATCAGATGTCTCGCTGCTGAAGGATGACGACTATGTCGCAAAGCTTGCCAGAAGCAAATTCTTTTATTCCAAAGAAGGCGAGCAAGTCTATCCAGTATTAGAATCTAATACAAGCAGTTCAACAGAAGAAACAAACCAATCAACGAGTTCTACAACTGCAAAATAAGCAGGAATATAAATTGGGTAATAAATAGGAGGAACATTTTTTTTATGTCAATCGAGGTAGGAGCAAAACTGCAAGGAAAAGTATCAGGTATTACAAATTTTGGTGCATTTATTGATTTAGGTTCTGGTAAAACAGGTTTAGTCCATATCAGTGAAGTATCGAACGGTTTTGTAAAAGATATTCATGATGTATTAAGTGTTGGCGATGAGGTGACAGTAAAAGTTACATCTGTTGGTGATGACGGAAAAATTGGATTATCCATTCGTAAAGCACAAGAACAACCAGAAAGCGCTGGTAAAGAAACAAGTCATAATGCAAAGAAATTTCAACATCAAAATAAGGAACCTCGAGAAAATCGTACTCGCTCAACACCTAAAAAATCTTTCTCTCGCAGTCAGCCTTCAAATACGAAAGAAGACTTCGATTCATTGATGAGTTCATTTTTGAAAGATAGTGATGATCGACTAACTTCATTAAAACGTAACACTGAAGGAAAACGTGGAGGTCGCGGCGGACGTCGTAGCTAATAAAGATGACGAATCATCCGAACGTTTTTCTTGCCATTCGTAGTTTAGGAGAACGTTTGTTGAACACATCATTATTCGTACCAAACAAAAATATAGCTGGGACAAAACATTGGCTTCGTTTTGTCTCGGCTTTTCTTTTTTGAGAGGAGGTAGATTATCGTGAAAGAACGGTTTAGTAGAGTAGGACAGCAAAAAAAATTTTGGTCGGAAACAACCAAAATTTTAGTTGCAGTTTCTGGTGGAGTAGATTCAATGGTTTTATTGGATTTATTGTTAGCTGCACAACAAAAAAATTTCTTTGCTTTGGGCGTTGTTCATATCAATCATCAGTTACGGGTAGAATCTGCTGAGGAAGAACATTATTTACAAACGTATACGGCAGCAAAGAACCTTCCATTTTATTCCATTACATGGGAACGGCCTGCTGAAACAGGAATTGAAACAGCTGCGCGTCAATTTCGTTATCAAACTTTTTCTCGAATCATGCACGAGGAAGGCTATGATACGTTGATGACTGCCCATCATGGAGATGACCAAATTGAAACGATTTTGATGAAAATTTTAAGAGGGGGACAATTGAGTAGCTTTGCTGGAATCAAAGAAATACAACCATTTGCAACAGGAAGGTTAATTCGTCCATTACTAAGTTATAGTAAGGAACAATTATATGAATATGCTAAAGAACGGCAGTTGATTTATTTTGAAGATGTAACAAATCAGAAATTAGATGTACAAAGAAATCGGCTGCGTCACTTAGTTATCCCACGATTAAAAGAAGAAAACTCGCAAACTTTAAGTCATTTCCAACGATTTTCAAAGCAAATTCAATGGGCGGATGAACTGATTCAAAAACAGATGAATGAAAAAGTAACTGAACTTCTCCAACCATTAGCCAATGGCTGGCAAATTTCTGTAGCGAAAATTTCCGAAATGGCTGAAAGTGAACGCTATTTTTTTCTTCATGCGCTTTTTGAACAGTTGTTTAACGAAACAACGGTCGCAGTAAAAGAGCAGCAAATTTTATTTCTAGTGAATCAATGGAAAAGTGATAAAAGCCAATGGCAGTTTGATTTAGGTAAAGGTTGGCTGTTTAAAAAAGAGTATACGAATGTCAGAATTGAACAGCTCCAACCAGTGCAAAGCTTCGTGCCACGGATGCTGCTTCCAAACCAGCCGATTTATTTAAGTGATTCACAATGGATTGGTTTGTTTTCAAGTGACAAGCTAGCTGTACCAGAAAATCTTGCTGATTGGTCGGAATTTAGACATGATTTGTGGCTCGAAGACGGTACGAAACTTCAGGTGGATCAACGACATCCGGGTGATCGGGTTCGTTTGACTGAAACGCTTACGAAGAAAGTTTCCCGTTACTTTATTGACAAAAAAATCCCTGATTCACACAGGGAACAAGCATGGTTGATTACAGATGAGCAAAGAAACGTGTATAGTGTTGTTCCTTTTACCTTTTCTTATTTGAGTATTGACAAAGAAACTGATAAAATACACTACATACTTCTTTACAAATATCAAAAGAAGCAACTGGAAGGAGAACCCAATGTTAGAAAAGGATATTGAGAAAGTTTTGATTTCAAAAGAAGAAATACAAGCTCGTTGTGAAGAACTGGGCAAAGAATTAACTGAAACTTATCGTGATAAAAATCCACTAGTAGTCGGCGTATTAAAAGGAGCTGTTCCTTTTATGGCAGACATCGTGCGTTCAATTGACACTTATTTAGAGTTAGATTTCATGGATGTTTCAAGTTACGGAAATGCTACTGTATCTTCTGGTGAAGTAAAAATCGTAAAAGACTTAGATACAAACGTTGAAGGTCGTGACTTGTTGATCGTTGAAGATATCATCGATAGTGGTCGAACACTTGCATACTTAGTTGATCTTTTTAAATATCGTAAAGCAAATTCCGTGAAAATTGTTACTTTATTAGATAAACGAGAAGGACGCGTAGTGGATATCGAAGCGGATTATGTTGGTTTTAACGTACCTAATGAATTTGTTGTAGGTTACGGTTTAGACTATGCAGAAGCTTATCGAAACCTTCCTTATGTTGGGGTCTTAAAACCTAGTGTTTATCAGTCAAATTAGTGCCTTTTCTGAAATGAGTTATGTTACAATGAAATGGTCAGGATTGATAAAAATTTCTAAATCAATTAGTGTTTAAGGAGGGTAACTATGAACAAAAAGAATAACGGCATGATGAAAAATGCCTTATATTATGTCCTCGTAATTTTGGCGATGGTCATGGTGGTCTATTTTATTTTTGGTAACAATAGCCAGCAGTCGTCAGACATCGAGTACTCAAAATTTACTGAACAATTAGAGTCAGGGAAAATCAAAGAATTTAGTGTTCAACCTGCAAACGGTGTGTATAAAATCACTGGTGAATACAAGGAACAACAAACAGTTAGCAACAGTGGCGGTTTAGCGATCCTAGGTTCAACTGATGTATCAACAACACACTTCACAACTATCATTTTGCCAAACGACACAACGTTAAGTCAGGTAACAGACTTGGCAAGACAACATGATGTAGGAACAACAATTAAAGAAGAGTCAAGTAGCGGTATATGGGTATCTCTACTATTAAGCTTCTTGCCAATTGTCATCATCATTTTCTTCTTCTATATGATGATGGGTCAACAAGGTGGTGGCGGTGGCGGCGGTGGCCGAGTGATGAACTTCGGTAAATCAAAAGCCAAAGAAGCCGACAAAAAAGCCAACCGTGTTCGTTTTTCTGACGTTGCTGGTGCAGAAGAAGAAAAACAAGAACTTGTTGAAGTCGTTGAGTTTTTGAAAGATCCTCGTCGATTTGTTGAATTAGGTGCAAGAATTCCAGCGGGTGTTCTTTTAGAAGGACCTCCAGGAACAGGTAAAACGTTATTAGCGAAAGCTGTTGCCGGTGAAGCTGGCGTACCTTTCTACTCCATTTCTGGTTCTGATTTCGTTGAAATGTTCGTCGGTGTTGGGGCAAGTCGTGTACGTGATTTGTTTGAAACAGCGAAGAAAAATGCACCAGCAATCATTTTCATTGACGAAATTGATGCTGTTGGTCGTCAACGTGGAGCTGGTATGGGTGGCGGACACGATGAACGTGAACAAACATTGAACCAATTATTGGTAGAAATGGATGGATTTGACGGAAATGAAGGCGTAATTGTGATTGCCGCAACGAACCGTTCAGATGTCTTAGATCCAGCGTTGTTACGTCCAGGTCGTTTTGACCGCCAAATTTTGGTTGGTCGTCCAGATGTCAAAGGTCGTGAAGCCATTTTACGTGTTCATGCTAAAAATAAACCTTTAGCAGACGACGTTGATTTAAAAGTGGTTGCACAACAAACACCAGGATTTGCTGGTGCAGACTTAGAAAATGTCTTAAACGAAGCTGCTTTGGTAGCCGCTCGTCGTAATAAAAAGAAAATTGATGCATCTGATATTGATGAAGCAGAAGATCGCGTTATTGCTGGTCCTGCTAAGAAAGATCGCGTAATTAACAAGAAAGAACGCGAAATGGTTGCTTACCATGAAGCTGGGCATACAATTGTTGGTTTAGTCTTAAGCCGCGCACGTATCGTTCATAAAGTAACAATCATCCCTCGTGGGCGTGCTGGCGGGTACATGATCGCTTTACCAAAAGAAGATCAGTTCTTGATGACAAAAGAAGATATGTTTGAACAAATCGTTGGCTTACTTGGTGGTCGTACAGCTGAAGAAATTATTTTTGGCGTTCAATCAACAGGTGCTTCAAATGACTTTGAACAAGCTACTTCATTAGCTAGAAGCATGGTTACTGAATATGGAATGAGTGATCGACTTGGTCCAGTTCAATACGAAGGAAACCATCAAGTCTTTGTTGGCCGTGATTATGGTCAAACAAAAGCTTACTCTGAACAAGTTGCATTTGAAATTGACCAAGAAGTTCGCAAGATTTTGATGGATGCTCATCAAAAAGCGCATGAAATTATCGAAGCACACCGTGAACAACATAAGTTGATTGCAGAAAAACTTCTTGAGTTTGAAACACTAGATGCAAAAGCAATTAAATCATTGTTCGAACGTGGCGTGATGCCAGAAGGAACAGAGTCTGCGGATTATCCAAGTGAGAAAGAAGCACAAACGTTTGAAGAAGCAAAACGTGCTTTAGAAGAAAAAGATGCGGAGAAACAAGCAGAAGAAAAACAAGATTTTGAAGAAACAAAACAAGAACTAAAAGACGAAGCTGAAGAAGTAAAATTGGCCAGTGAAGAAACTGGTTCAGAAGTTGCTGAAGAAGAAAAAGACAAAGACAAAGACACAGAGTCTGATTACGACAAAAACAACTTTGAAGATCGTTATAAATAGTAAAATGTTTTGAAGCTGGGACAATTAAATGTCCCAGCTTTTTTCTTTGGATTCACTCAATTTAGTTTTTCTATTGAGTAGTTTGAATTAGAAATTTGTACACAAACAAAATTGATTTCTTTTTTGTTCAGTTTTATTTATTATTAAGCTCTGATTTCAAAAGTTGAAAAAAATGAAAGTTGCTAGTATGATTCACTAGGAGCTGAAAAATCAAAAAAAGGGGTACATACAATAATGGAAGATTATTTAGTTAAAGCACTAGCACATGATGGTTTTGTTCGTGCTTATGCAGTACAAGCAACAAATACAGTGGCAGAAGCACAACGTCGCCACGATACATGGCATACATCGTCGGCAGCGTTAGGCCGTACACTAGTCGGTAGTTTATTATTAGGAGCGACACTAAAAGGTGAAGATAAATTAACGGTTCGCATTCAAGGCGACGGTCCAGCTGTTGGAATCGTTGTTGACGCAAATGGTAAAGGCGATGTAAAAGGATATATTAAAAATCCACATTTGAGTTTGCCGTTGAATGCTGAAGGGAAAATTGATGTTCGTGGTGCAGTAGGTACACAAGGAATGTTCACTGTAACTAAGGATTTGGGATTAAAAGAACCTTTTTCTGGACAGACACCCATCGTTTCGGGGGAAATTGCGGAAGACTTTACTTACTACTTAGCTATTTCTGAGCAAATTCCATCAGCAGTTGGCCTAAGTGTCCTAGTAAATACAGATGACAGCATCAAAACAGCTGGTGGATTTATGATCCAAATTATGCCAGGTGCAGATGAAGAAACAATTTCAAAAATTGAAGACCAATTGAAAACAACACCAAGAATATCAACATTGCTTGATGAAGGTCACACACCTGAAGAAATTTTGAAAGGATTATTAGGAACAGAAGAGTTAAATATCTTAGAAAAAATGCCTGTTCAATTTGCTTGTGACTGCTCAAAAGAAAAATTTGCAGAAGCTATCATTGCACTGGGCACAGAAGAAATTCAAGCAATGATTGATGAAGACCATGGTGCAGAAGCAGTTTGTTCATTTTGTAATAATAAGTACGAGTATTCTGAACAAGAATTATTAGCGCTGAAAGAAGAAGCAGTAGGAGGAATTTAGTTGAAACATCAATGGAAAATTGGAAACGTTGAAATTCCGAATCGCGTAGTTGTTGCGCCAATGGCTGGAATTAGTAACTCTGCTTTTCGAGTAACAGTTAAAGAATTTGGTGCAGGACTAGTCGTTTGTGAGATGATTAGCGATCAAGGTATTCATTTTCGAAACAAAAAAACGTTAGAAATGCTTCATATTGAAGAGGCAGAACATCCACTAAGTGTCCAAATTTTTGGTGGAAATAAAGATAGCTTGGTTGAGGCTGCACAGTTTGTACAAGAAAATACGACAGCAGATATTATTGATATCAATATGGGGTGTCCTGTAAACAAAGTTATTAAGGCAGAAGCGGGAGCAAAGTGGTTACTTGATCCAGACAAAGTTTATGAAATGGTTCATGCTGTATCTTCTGCTGTAGATATTCCTGTCACGGTTAAGATGCGAATTGGTTGGGATGATCAACACATTTTTGCCGTGCAAAACGCGTTAGCAGCAGAGTCGGCTGGAGCAGGAGCAATTGCTATGCATGGTCGTACTAGAGTGCAGATGTATGAGGGCGAAGCTGATTGGGAAATTTTGAAAGAAGTGAAACAGCATTTAACGATTCCTTTTATGGGGAACGGAGATGTCAAAACACCCGAAGATGCGAAACGTATGTTGGAGTATGTCGGAGCAGATGGTGTGATGATTGGGCGAGCAGCATTAGGCAACCCTTGGATGATTCACCGTACGCAACATTATTTAGAAACAGGTGAACTAATCCCTGAACCGACGCCGGCTGAAAAAATTGCGACAGCAAAACTTCATTTGCAACGTTTAACTGACTTAAAAGGGGAACAAGTAGCCTGTCGCGAATTTCGAACACATGCTTCCTACTATTTAAAAGGGATTTCTCGCGCAGCTAAAGTAAAAGTAGCAATCAACCATTCTGAAAACCAACAGGAAATCAATGATTTGCTTGAAGCTTTTTTAGAAAAAACGGAAAAAGTTGCTATAAAACATTAAACAGATTTCTAAGATTTTTGTGAATTTCAAGCCGAAAATTTAAGTTCGGCTTGCTTTTTTTGTGTTTCATTGGCATTATTAGAACTGAGAACAACTAGGAGAATGGAGGAACTTTTGTGACTGAGGAACAACAACATCAAGTAGAAGATTTAAATGATCAAATGCTTGTTCGCCGCCAAAAGATGGAAGAACTAAGAGAAACTGGAATCGATCCGTTCGGTAAGCGATTTGAACGTACACATAACTCAGAAGAGTTGCATGAATTATTTAATTCAAGAACAAAAGAAGAATTAGCTGAGATGGGTTTGACTGCTAGTGTAGCTGGACGAATGATGACTCGCCGCGGAAAAGGAAAAGCGGGCTTCGCACACCTTCAAGATCGTGAAGGTCAAATCCAAATTTATGTACGTAAAGATCAAGTAGGTGATGATGCCTATGAGATTTTCAAACATGCTGACTTAGGAGATTTCTTCGGAGTTACGGGTCAAATCATGAAAACTGATACAGGTGAAGTAACAATCAAAGCAACAGAATTTACAATTCTTTCAAAAGCTTTGCGTCCATTACCTGATAAATATCATGGGTTAACAAATATTGAACAACGTTACCGTCAACGCTATTTAGATTTGATTAGTAATCGCGAAAGCTTTGATCGTTTTATGAAACGTAGTCAAATCATTAGCGAAATTCGTCGTTATCTGGATGGAAATGGCTACATTGAAGTAGAAACACCTGTTTTACACAATGAAGCTGGTGGAGCAGCTGCTCGTCCATTTACTACACACCACAATGCTCTAGATATTGATTTATATTTACGTATTGCACTAGAGTTACACTTAAAACGTTTAATTGTTGGCGGAATGGAAAAAGTTTATGAAATTGGTCGAGTTTTCCGAAATGAGGGAATTGATACAACGCATAACCCTGAGTTCACAATGCTAGAAGCTTATACTGCTTATACGGATTATCGCGATGTAATGAATTTAACTGAGGGAATTATTCGTAACGCAGCAGAAAAAGTTTTAGGAACAGCGCGCATTACCTATGATGGTCAAGCAGTTGACCTTGAGAGTGATTTCAAACGTGTTCATATGGTCGATGCAATTAAAGAGCAAACTGGTGTTGATTTCTGGAAAGAGATGACGTTAGATGAAGCTCTTGCAATTGCTAAAGAACATAACGTGGAAGTAACAGATGCAATGGGTGTGGGACATGTAATTAATGAATTCTTTGAAGAATTTGTTGAAGAAACATTAACACAACCAACTTTTGTTTATGGACATCCAGTGGAAGTTTCACCATTAGCGAAGAAAAATCCTGAAGATCCACGTTTTACTGATCGCTTTGAATTGTTTATTATTGGTAGAGAATTTGCAAATGCCTTTACTGAGTTGAATGATCCAATTGATCAAAGAGAACGTTTTGAAGCGCAAGAAAAAGAGCGTGAGCTGGGTAATGATGAAGCACACGGTGTAGATGAAGACTTCTTGGAAGCTTTAGAATATGGCATGCCACCAACTGGCGGATTAGGAATCGGAATTGACCGTTTAGTAATGTTACTTACAGATGCACAGTCAATTCGTGACGTTTTGTTGTTCCCAACAATGCGTTAAACAATAGAGTGTATGGTATAGAAGAAAGCTATCTGGCTAAACAGATAGCTTCTTTTTTTACTAGAAAATCAAAAAGGGATTTAATAAATTCTTTCTGCTTTTTCGAAATAACATCTTAAATATTCGCCTTAAAAACGAACAAAAAATATATTTTGAATAACAATGATCGGACAAGTGAAAAAAAGTAGAAAAAAGAAAAAAATTCATTGACCTGCCTTGTTTTAGTTGGTATATTATTATTTGTTCGCAAGGCGGACAACTGCTGAAAGTTGAAAATTCTTTCAGAAAACAAATTTCAAAAAGTTGTTGACGTGTGAGTAATCACATGATAAGATAACTAAGTCGTTTAAAAAGGACAGCTTATGAAGCTTGATTTCATCAAGAAAAACTTCAAAAAAGTTCTTGACAAATAACAAACGATGCGATATGATAAATGAGTTGCCGAAAGATTTCTCAAACGAAATCAAAAAAACTTTTTTAAAAAAAGAGTTGACACTCAAACGTCACTCTGATATGATATAAAAGTTGCTACGGCAATTCAAGTAGACCTTTGAAAACTGAACAAAGTAAGACAAACCAAATGTGTAGGGCGTCTTGATTCAATTCAAGACAACAAACATTTTTAAACAGCAAGCAATATGCTAGCAAACAAATTGAGCTTAACAATCGCAAGATTGTTCTAACTTTTATTATGAGAGTTTGATCCTGGCTCAGGACGAACGCTGGCGGCGTGCCTAATACATGCAAGTCGTACGCTTTTTCTTTCACCGGAGCTTGCTCCACCGAAAGAAAAGGAGTGGCGAACGGGTGAGTAACACGTGGGTAACCTGCCCATCAGAAGGGGATAACACTTGGAAACAGGTGCTAATACCGTATAACAATCGAAACCGCATGGTTTTGATTTGAAAGGCGCTTTCGGGTGTCGCTGATGGATGGACCCGCGGTGCATTAGCTAGTTGGTGAGGTAACGGCTCACCAAGGCCACGATGCATAGCCGACCTGAGAGGGTGATCGGCCACATTGGGACTGAGACACGGCCCAAACTCCTACGGGAGGCAGCAGTAGGGAATCTTCGGCAATGGACGAAAGTCTGACCGAGCAACGCCGCGTGAGTGAAGAAGGTTTTCGGATCGTAAAACTCTGTTGTTAGAGAAGAATAAGGATGAGAGTAACTGTTCATCCCTTGACGGTATCTAACCAGAAAGCCACGGCTAACTACGTGCCAGCAGCCGCGGTAATACGTAGGTGGCAAGCGTTGTCCGGATTTATTGGGCGTAAAGCGAGCGCAGGCGGTTTCTTAAGTCTGATGTGAAAGCCCCCGGCTCAACCGGGGAGGGTCATTGGAAACTGGGAGACTTGAGTGCAGAAGAGGAGAGTGGAATTCCATGTGTAGCGGTGAAATGCGTAGATATATGGAGGAACACCAGTGGCGAAGGCGACTCTCTGGTCTGTAACTGACGCTGAGGCTCGAAAGCGTGGGGAGCAAACAGGATTAGATACCCTGGTAGTCCACGCCGTAAACGATGAGTGCTAAGTGTTGGAGGGTTTCCGCCCTTCAGTGCTGCAGCTAACGCATTAAGCACTCCGCCTGGGGAGTACGACCGCAAGGTTGAAACTCAAAGGAATTGACGGGGGCCCGCACAAGCGGTGGAGCATGTGGTTTAATTCGAAGCAACGCGAAGAACCTTACCAGGTCTTGACATCCTTTGACCACTCTAGAGATAGAGCTTCCCCTTCGGGGGCAAAGTGACAGGTGGTGCATGGTTGTCGTCAGCTCGTGTCGTGAGATGTTGGGTTAAGTCCCGCAACGAGCGCAACCCTTATTGTTAGTTGCCATCATTTAGTTGGGCACTCTAGCAAGACTGCCGGTGACAAACCGGAGGAAGGTGGGGATGACGTCAAATCATCATGCCCCTTATGACCTGGGCTACACACGTGCTACAATGGGAAGTACAACGAGTCGCGAAGTCGCGAGGCTAAGCTAATCTCTTAAAGCTTCTCTCAGTTCGGATTGTAGGCTGCAACTCGCCTACATGAAGCCGGAATCGCTAGTAATCGCGGATCAGCACGCCGCGGTGAATACGTTCCCGGGCCTTGTACACACCGCCCGTCACACCACGAAAGTTTGTAACACCCGAAGTCGGTGAGGTAACCTTTTTGGAGCCAGCCGCCTAAGGTGGGATAGATGATTGGGGTGAAGTCGTAACAAGGTAGCCGTATCGGAAGGTGCGGCTGGATCACCTCCTTTCTAAGGAATATTACGGAGACTACACACGTTTGTCATCATTACTTTGTTCAGTTTTGAGAGGTTTACTCTCAAAACACTTTGTTCATTGAAAACTGGATATTTGAAGTAAGATCAAAACAAACCGAGAACACCGCGTTGAATGAGTTTTTTAATAAGTTCAATTGCTTATTTTTCTTGACTAGTTTCTATCGCTAGAAATGATGTCAAAACCCAACCGTAAGGTTGATAAGGTTAAGTGAATAAGGGCGCACGGTGGATGCCTTGGCACTAGGAGCCGATGAAGGACGGGACTAACACCGATATGCTTTGGGGAGCTGTACGTAAGCTATGATCCAGAGATTTCCGAATGGGGGAACCCAGCATCTTTTATAGGATGTTACAAATATGTGAATGCATAGCATATTTGAGGTAGACGCAGAGAACTGAAACATCTAAGTACCTGCAGGAAGAGAAAGAAAATTCGATTCCCTGAGTAGCGGCGAGCGAAACGGGAAAAGCCCAAACCAACAAGCTTGCTTGTTGGGGTTGTAGGACTCCGATATGGTAGTTTTTTCAGATAATCGAATGACTTGGAAAAGTCAGTCAAAGAGGGTAAAAACCCCGTAGATGAAATTTGGAAGACACCTAGGAGGATCCTGAGTACGGCGGAACACGAGGAATTCCGTCGGAATCCGGGAGGACCATCTCCCAAGGCTAAATACTCCCTAGTGACCGATAGTGAACCAGTACCGTGAGGGAAAGGTGAAAAGCACCCCGGAAGGGGAGTGAAATAGAACCTGAAACCGTGTGCCTACAACAAGTCAAAGCCCGTTAATGGGTGATGGCGTGCCTTTTGTAGAATGAACCGGCGAGTTACGATTGCATGCGAGGTTAAGTCGAAGAGACGGAGCCGTAGCGAAAGCGAGTCTGAATAGGGCGTTTGAGTATGTAGTCGTAGACCCGAAACCATGTGATCTACCCATGTCCAGGTTGAAGGTGCGGTAAAACGCACTGGAGGACCGAACCCACGTACGTTGAAAAGTGCGGGGATGAGGTGTGGGTAGCGGAGAAATTCCAAACGAACTTGGAGATAGCTGGTTCTCTCCGAAATAGCTTTAGGGCTAGCCTCGGAATTGAGAATGATGGAGGTAGAGCACTGTTTGGACTAGGGGCCCATCTCGGGTTACCGAATTCAGATAAACTCCGAATGCCATTCATTCATATCCGGGAGTCAGACTGTGAGTGATAAGATCCATAGTCGAAAGGGAAACAGCCCAGACCACCAGCTAAGGTCCCAAAATATATGTTAAGTGGAAAAGGATGTGGGGTTGCACAGACAACTAGGATGTTGGCTCAGAAGCAGCCACCATTTAAAGAGTGCGTAATAGCTCACTAGTCGAGTGACCCTGCGCCGAAAATGTACCGGGGCTAAACATATTACCGAAGCTGTGGATAACGCCTATGGTGTTATGGTAGGAGAGCGTTCTAAGGGCGTTGAAGGTAGATCGTGAGGACTGCTGGAGCGCTTAGAAGTGAGAATGCCGGTATGAGTAGCGAAAGACAGGTGAGAATCCTGTCCACCGAATGACTAAGGTTTCCTGGGGAAGGCTCGTCCGCCCAGGGTTAGTCGGGACCTAAGCCGAGGCCGAAAGGCGTAGGCGATGGATAACAGGTTGATATTCCTGTACCCGTTGTTTTTGTTTGAGCAATGGAGGGACGCAGGAGGCTAAGGAATGCAGACGATTGGAAATGTCTGTCCAAGCAGTAAGTCTTAGGTTGAGTCAAATGCTTAATCTTTTAAGGACAAGCTGTGATGGGGAGGGAAATAATAGTACCGAAGTTCCTGATGTCACACTGCCAAGAAAAGCTTCTAGTGAGAAAACAACGGCCCGTACCGCAAACCGACACAGGTAGTCGAGGAGAGAATCCTAAGGTGAGCGAGAGAACTCTCGTTAAGGAACTCGGCAAAATGACCCCGTAACTTCGGGAGAAGGGGTGCTGATCGTCAGATCAGCCGCAGTGAATAGGCCCAAGCGACTGTTTATCAAAAACACAGGTCTCTGCAAAATCGTAAGATGAAGTATAGGGGCTGACGCCTGCCCGGTGCTGGAAGGTTAAGAGGAGTGCTTAGCGTAAGCGAAGGTACGAATTGAAGCCCCAGTAAACGGCGGCCGTAACTATAACGGTCCTAAGGTAGCGAAATTCCTTGTCGGGTAAGTTCCGACCCGCACGAAAGGCGTAACGATTTGGGCACTGTCTCAACGAGAGACTCGGTGAAATTTTAGTACCTGTGAAGATGCAGGTTACCCGCGACAGGACGGAAAGACCCCATGGAGCTTTACTGTAGTTTGATATTGAGTGTCTGTACCGCATGTACAGGATAGGTAGGAGCCGTAGAAATCGGAACGCTAGTTTCGATGGAGGCGCTGGTGGGATACTACCCCTGCGTTATGGCCACTCTAACCCGCACCACTAATCGTGGTGGGAGACAGTGTCAGATGGGCAGTTTGACTGGGGCGGTCGCCTCCTAAAAGGTAACGGAGGCGCCCAAAGGTTCCCTCAGAATGGTTGGAAATCATTCGAAGAGTGTAAAGGCAGAAGGGAGCTTGACTGCGAGACCAACAAGTCGAGCAGGGACGAAAGTCGGGCTTAGTGATCCGGTGGTTCCGCATGGAAGGGCCATCGCTCAACGGATAAAAGCTACCCTGGGGATAACAGGCTTATCTCCCCCAAGAGTCCACATCGACGGGGAGGTTTGGCACCTCGATGTCGGCTCGTCGCATCCTGGGGCTGTAGTCGGTCCCAAGGGTTGGGCTGTTCGCCCATTAAAGCGGCACGCGAGCTGGGTTCAGAACGTCGTGAGACAGTTCGGTCCCTATCCGTCGCGGGCGTTGGAAATTTGAGAGGAGCTGTCCTTAGTACGAGAGGACCGGGATGGACTTACCGCTGGTGTACCAGTTGTTCTGCCAAGGGCATTGCTGGGTAGCTATGTAGGGAAGGGATAAACGCTGAAAGCATCTAAGTGTGAAGCCCACCTCAAGATGAGATTTCCCATTTCTTTAAGAAAGTAAGATCCCTGAGAGATGATCAGGTAGATAGGTCAGAAGTGGAAGTACAGTGATGTATGGAGCGGACTGATACTAATCGATCGAGGACTTAACCAAGAATGGTAAAAGAAAAAAACTCGGTAGAGTTGAGATTACTTCAAATCCAGTTTTGAGTGAGCAAAAGCAAACTCAATAAGATAACACCACAGTGTGGTGGCGATAGCGAGAAGGATACACCTGTAACCATGCCGAACACAGAAGTTAAGCTTCTTAGCGCCGATTGTAGTGAGGGGTTGCCCCTTGTGAGAGTAGGACGTCGCCACGCTTAAGTTATCAATGGAGGTTTAGCTCAGCTGGGAGAGCATCTGCCTTACAAGCAGAGGGTCAGCGGTTCGAACCCGTTAACCTCCATATGAGCCGTTAGCTCAGTTGGTAGAGCATCTGACTTTTAATCAGAGGGTCACAGGTTCGAGCCCTGTACGGCTCATATTTTTGCGGGTGTGGCGGAATTGGCAGACGCACTAGATTTAGGATCTAGCGCCTTACGGCGTGGGGGTTCAAGTCCCTTCACCCGCATTATATGAATATAACTATTCAAGCCGGCTTAGCTCAGTTGGTAGAGCATCTGATTTGTAATCAGAGGGTCGAGGGTTCAAATCCTTTAGCCGGCATCAAGTTTATGCGGAAATAGCTCAGTGGTAGAGCACCACCTTGCCAAGGTGGGGGTCGCGGGTTCGAACCCCGTTTTCCGCTTTGCCATTATCAAAACGCCGGGGTGGCGGAACTGGCAGACGCACAGGACTTAAAATCCTGCGGTGAGTGATCACCGTACCGGTTCGATTCCGGTCCTCGGCATTAACACATATGCGCCCATAGCTCAACTGGATAGAGTGTTTGACTACGGATCAAAAGGTTAGGGGTTCGACTCCTCTTGGGCGCGTTTAACGGGAAGTAGCTCAGCTTGGTAGAGCACTTGGTTTGGGACCAAGGGGTCGCAGGTTCGAATCCTGTCTTCCCGATAGTTATAAAAAAGGGGCCTTAGCTCAGCTGGGAGAGCGCCTGCTTTGCACGCAGGAGGTCAGCGGTTCGATCCCGCTAGGCTCCATTTCATTTTAAATTTTAATATGAAAGTTTCTTTTTCGCGGTGTAGCTCAGCTGGCTAGAGCGTCCGGTTCATACCCGGGAGGTCGGGGGTTCGATCCCCTCCGCCGCGATTTTTATAGAGCCTGGACCTTTAGCTCAGTTGGTTAGAGCAGACGGCTCATAACCGTCCGGTCGTAGGTTCGAGTCCTACAAGGTCCATAGCGACGTTGTAAGCATTATATGGAGGATTACCCAAGTCCGGCTGAAGGGAACGGTCTTGAAAACCGTCAGGCGGGTAAAACCGTGCAAGGGTTCGAATCCCTTATCCTCCTTTTTTAATATTATCGCGGGATGGAGCAGTCTGGTAGCTCGTCGGGCTCATAACCCGAAGGTCGTAGGTTCAAATCCTGCTCCCGCAATTAAAAATTTAAAAACTATTGGTTCCGTGGTGTAGGGGTTAACATGCCTGCCTGTCACGCAGGAGATCGCGGGTTCGATTCCCGTCGGAACCGTTTGGCTCGGTAGCTCAGTTGGTAGAGCAATGGATTGAAGCTCCATGTGTCGGCAGTTCGATTCTGTCCCGCGCCATTGTTTGCGGGTGTAGTTTAGTGGTAAAACCACAGCCTTCCAAGCTGTTGTCGCGAGTTCGATTCTCGTCACCCGCTTTGTTTTAAATTTTTATGGGCCTATAGCTCAGCTGGTTAGAGCGCACGCCTGATAAGCGTGAGGTCGATGGTTCGAGTCCATTTAGGCCCATTAGTTTTCACTGGCCCGTTGGTCAAGCGGTTAAGACACCGCCCTTTCACGGCGGTAACACGGGTTCGAATCCCGTACGGGTCATTAATCAACATATGGAGGATTACCCAAGTCCGGCTGAAGGGAACGGTCTTGAAAACCGTCAGGCGGGTAAAACCGTGCAAGGGTTCGAATCCCTTATCCTCCTTTTTTAATATTATCGCGGGATGGAGCAGTCTGGTAGCTCGTCGGGCTCATAACCCGAAGGTCGTAGGTTCAAATCCTGCTCCCGCAATTAAAAATTTAAAAACTATTGGTTCCGTGGTGTAGGGGTTAACATGCCTGCCTGTCACGCAGGAGATCGCGGGTTCGATTCCCGTCGGAACCGCCATGCGGGTGTAGTTTAGTGGTAAAACCACAGCCTTCCAAGCTGTTGTCGCGAGTTCGATTCTCGTCACCCGCTTTGTTTTAAATTTTTATGGGCCTATAGCTCAGCTGGTTAGAGCGCACGCCTGATAAGCGTGAGGTCGATGGTTCGAGTCCATTTAGGCCCATTAGTTCAAAATCTTATTGGTTTTGGGGAAGTACTCAAGTGGCTGAAGAGGCGCCCCTGCTAAGGGTGTAGGTCGGGAAACCGGCGCGAGGGTTCAAATCCCTCCTTCTCCGTTTCAATATTTTTTATTTTATTGGCCCGTTGGTCAAGCGGTTAAGACACCGCCCTTTCACGGCGGTAACACGGGTTCGAATCCCGTACGGGTCATCTAAAAGATACTTTATATAAGTATCTTTTTTTTTCTTTTTTCGAAAGAATGATTTCAAAGAACTTAGCATAGTTATCTTATAAGATAACTGCGCTAAGTTCTTTATCTATATAGACAGAAAAACAGTTCATTGTTAAGTTGTTCCATAATAAATTCTCATTTTTAATGAAAAATGTTTGAAAAAGCGAGCGAAAAGTTGCTTTATCTGCTATACTGATTTCGTTGCAAGTTCCCGAGAGGATCCGTACGAACGGAGATGCCTTGTAACCGAATTTAACTAGGGGGAATCACCATGACAGAAAGACATTTATTTACCTCAGAATCTGTTTCTGAAGGGCATCCAGATAAAGTTGCTGATCAAATCAGTGATGCAATTTTAGATGCAATTTTAGCACAAGATCCAATGGCACGTGTTGCTTGCGAAACATCCGTAACAACCGGGTTAGTTTTAGTATTTGGAGAAATTTCGACTACTGCTTATGTAGATATTCAAAAAGTTGTACGAGAAACAATTAAAGAAATTGGTTATACTCGTGCAAAATTTGGGTTTGATGGAGATACGGTAGCCGTTTTAGCAGCAATTGATGAACAATCACCAGATATTGCTCAAGGTGTAAATGAAGCGTTAGAAATTCGCGAAGAAGACCAAAAAGATTTACTAGATGAGATTGGTGCAGGTGACCAAGGACTTATGTTTGGATTTGCGGTTGATGAGACACCAGAATTGATGCCTTTACCAATTGCTTTAAGCCATCGCTTAGTTCGACGCCTTGCAGAATTACGTAAATCTAACGAATTAACTTATTTACGTCCAGATGCGAAATCACAAGTTACTGTAGAGTACGGAGAAGATGGTCAGCCTGAACGTGTTGACACAATCGTTATTTCGACACAACATGATGATGCAGTGGATAATGAAACAATTCATAAAGATGTAATTGAAAAAGTTATTAAGGAAGTTATTCCGGCAGAGCTATTAGATGATAAGACTAAATATTATATCAATCCTACTGGTCGCTTTGTTATCGGAGGTCCTCAAGGGGATGCTGGCTTAACAGGAAGAAAGATCATCGTTGATACTTATGGTGGTTATGCTCGCCACGGTGGCGGTGCGTTTTCTGGGAAAGATGCAACAAAAGTTGACCGTTCTGCAAGTTATGCTGCACGTTATATTGCAAAAAATATTGTTGCTGCAGGTCTTGCAAGAAAAGTTGAAGTTCAATTAGCTTATGCGATTGGTGTTGCACAACCTGTATCGATTTCAATCAATACTTTCGGCACTGGAACGCTACCGGAAGAAGATTTGATTGCTGCAGTAAGAGAAAACTTTGACCTTCGCCCAGCTGGTATTATCGAAATGCTTGACCTACGTCGTCCAATTTATAGACAAACAGCTGCTTATGGGCACTTTGGACGTACGGATGTTGATTTACCTTGGGAACGTACAGATAAAGTAGAAGCATTGAAAGCAACTTTAAGTAAGTAATAAAAAATGCTGGAACGATTATCTTTAAGATAGTCGTTCTGCTTTTTTTTATGGTTTTATTCGTTGAATTATCTGAAATCATTCTTGTTTAAATAGATTTTATTTTTGACAATTGAATATGGGGAGGAAAAAAATGAAAAAAGAAACAAATGTAACGTTGGTAACAATAGGCGTATTTATTGCTACATTTATGACGGCTATTGAAGGCACAATTGTAACAACAGCAATGCCAACAATCGTTGGTTCACTACATGGAATGGAAATAATGAATTGGGTATTTTCAATTTATTTATTAACAAATGCCATGCTGACACCAATTTATGGGAAACTAGCTGATAAAATTGGTCGAAAGCCAATTTTTATTTTTGGTACATTACTTTTTATTATTGGTTCTCTGTTCTGCGGGTTATCTCAAACAATGATTGGATTGATCGCAGCACGTGCATTGCAAGGGATGGGCGCGGGAGCAATGATGCCTGTGGCTTTGACAATTATTGGTGACTTATATTCAATAGAAAAGCGTGCAAAAGTATTAGGATTGAACAGCTCTGCATGGGGAATCGCTAGTGTGTTTGGTCCTCTGGCTGGCGGTTTTATTGTTGATACGATTAGTTGGCACTGGATTTTCTTTATTAATGTGCCAATTGGTATTGGATTGATGATACTAATTTGGGTTTATTTAAATGAACCAGCGATTGAACGTGAAGCAAAACCAATGGATGTTTTGGGAAGTTTGAGTCTGATGGCAACATTAGTGACCTTGTTACTTGGTTTTCAATTACTAGGTGATCAAGGATTTACAACGTTTGTTATTAGTTTGTTGATTGTTAGTGTTTTACTATTTTTCTTTTTTATCTGGGCAGAAAAGCGTGCAAAAGATCCTGTTATCATGTTGGAATTGTTTAAGAATCCATTGTTTGTGATTGTCAATTTAGCTGCTGCTTTAGCAAGTGGATTTTTGATGGGGATCGATGTATATATTCCAATGTGGATGCAAGGTGTTCTTGGTTTGAACGCTGCGATAGGTGGATTGGTTTTAGCGCCACTTTCCCTTGTTTGGATGGTAGGATCGTTTTTGGCGAGTCGATGGATGTCGCAAATGTCAACTCATTGGGTGTTAAGAATTGGATTGTTGATTACGACTGTTGGTGGCACGTGGTTATACTTGATGCCTTTTGAAAGTAACTTTTTATGGTTCTTTGCAATTTCAACGATTATTGGTGTCGGATTGGGAATTACGATGACGACTTCAACTGTTAGCGCTCAAAATAGTGTTCCACATGAACAATTAGGTGTGGCAACTTCATTTAATACGTTGGTGCGAACAATTGGTCAAACAGTTATGGTGGCAGTTTTTGGTTTATTGATGAACGCAGTTACTCAGAGAGAATTAGCAGCGAAACAACTAACTGATGATGCCGATATCATGAATAAATTAGTGAATCCTCAGACTGCTAAGCAAATTGATGCCACATTATTAGTTCCATTAAGAGAAATTTTATATGATGGATTACACAGCGTTTATTTTGCTGGTTTGCTTCTAGTCGTTCTTGCCTTAGCTTTAACATTCTTTGTACGCATTAAAAGTGGTAGAATAATAGAAAGTTAAAGAAGGTAGGCGAAAAAATTGGCATTTATCCAAGCGAATATCTATTCCAATATATTAGAAATGGAAGTTAACCTAAATGTTATTCTTCCACAGCAAACGAAGAAAATAATTGGCACAAGTACGCAGCAAAAAAACACAGATATCCCGGTGCTGTATTTATTACATGGGATGGGTGGTAACCATAGTGTCTGGGAGCGTCGATCATCTATTGAACGTTATGCTGCAGATTATGGTTTGGCTGTGATTATGCCGTCAACGGATTTAGGCTGGTACACAGATACGACATACGACATGAATTATTGGACGTTCATTTCAGAAGAGCTGCCAGCTATTTGTCATGAATTATTTCCACAGTTGACAACAAAAAGAGAGAAAACATATGCTGCTGGGTTATCGATGGGAGGCTACGGCGCATTAAAATTGGGATTAGCTAAACCTGAAAATTTTGCAGCAGTGATTTCATTATCCGGAGCAGTTTCTGTGGGGAACCGAATGGATGATTTACTAAAGATTCGAAAGCAGTCTTTCTGGGAAGGAATCTTTGGACCACTAGATCAAATTGAAGGGTCGGTAAATGATCCAAAATTTTTATTGGATAAGTTAGTGACTAGTGGTAAACAAGTACCACGAATCTTTTTGGCTTGCGGGGAATCTGATTTTTTGTTTACTGCTAATCAGGAGATGGCTGAGGTAATCAAAGAAAATGGGTTAGCTGTTACGTTTGAACATGGACCAGGTGAGCATAACTGGATTTTTTGGGATGAATGGATCCAACGCGCGTTTGTTTGGTTATTTGAAGGACAATAAAAAAGAGCAAGTCAGTAATGTGGTGCCCACTACATTACTGGCTTGCTTTTTTATTGTAAAGTTTTGCTATATTCAAGACCAGCTAGGTAAATGGCCACATTATTAAGGAACTCTTGTTTATTATCGGAAGTACGATGGGCATGAATATCTTCAATCAAACCAGTTAACTGATGTTCTTGAACATAAGTACGCATATATATAACAGATTCTTTTAATAGCTCATTACCATTCATTACTTCATGCCGTAGTTTTTGTTCCTGTTGGTAATCCATTAATTGACCAATTAATAAATTATGCAAAGCCGAGATTGCTTGATGACTTTGTTGTAATGAAAAGTTTTGCTTGATGAGTAATTGAATCATCGTTTCTAAATGTTCCAGTCGACTAGGAAATGCTGGAACAGTATGAATTTCGATTTCAGCAGCACAAGGAAACTGAGAATAAAGATCATAATAGTTTTCCATAAACTGTAAAAGTTGTTGTTTCCATGGCAACGTTTCGTTGGGAACGACTAACGTCTCTTCAATTGTTTCTGCCATTTTTTGCAAGAGCTGTTGTTTATTTTTGAAATACCAATAAAGTGCAGGTGCCTGGACGTCTAGTTTTTTTGCTAGATTACGCATAGACAGAGCGGAGAATTCCTTTTTTTCTGCTAAAATTGCAAAGGCATTTTGAATAATTACTTTTTGGGAAAGCTTGGGTTCCATTTAATCGACCTCTTGTATTGCATTATTTTTTTAAACATGGTAAATTGTTATGCGGTCTTATTTTACAGTGTTAAAGAGAGGCTGTCAATTTAACTAAAGGGGTGTATATAACACATGAATCTAATTTTAAGACATGCGAAGAAGTATAAAATGGCTGTCTTTATTTCATTGGTTTCCGTAGGGATTATGGTTGCGGCTACGTTGTGGCAACCAAAACTATTACAACAAGTACTTGAAGCTATTATTACAGAAGATAACGATGAAATGAAAACAATTGGTATCTATCTGATTGGCTTGGCTGTCCTAGGACTGCTTGCAGGCGTGACAAATACGATTTTTTCCGCTAGAGTAGCGCAGGGCGTAAGTGCGGATATTCGAGAAGAAGCATTTCGAAAAATTCAAACATTTTCATTTGGAAATATTGAGCAGTTTTCTGCAGGAAACTTGGTTGTTCGTTTGACGAATGACATCACGCAAATTCAAAATTTAGTAATGATTTCTTTACAATCACTTTTTAGAATTCCATTTTTATTTATTGGTGCATTTATTTTAGCGATGATGACAATGCCTCAATTATGGTGGATCATTGTTGCATTGATTGTTGCAGTAGTTATCATTACTGGACTTTCTTTTACAAGAATGGGTAAGCACTTTATGATCATTCAAGAGTTGATTGACAAAGTGAATAGTATTGCAAAAGAAAATCTCATGGGAATTCGCGTGGTCAAATCGTTTGTCCAAGAAAAGAACCAGCTAAAAACATTTACCAAAGTGAGCGATGAGTTAACTGAGCACAATATCATTGTAGGAACTTTGTTTTCAGTGATGATTCCTTCCTTCATGTTGGCAGCCAATCTAGCAGTAGTGGGTGCGATTTTCTTTGTGAGTGATTTGGCGAAAGATGATCCTACCCTAATTGGTGGAATAGCTTCATTTATGAACTATTTGATGCAAATCATGATGGCAATCATTATTGGCGGCATGATGATGATGATGACTTCAAGGGCTGCTGTTTCACTTAAACGAATCAAAGAAATCTTGGATACAGAACCAGATTTAACTTATCTTGATGTACCTGAACAAGAATTAACAGGCTCTGTAACGTTTGACCATGTGTCTTTCCGTTACCCTGGTGATGACGAAGATACATTAAAAGATATTAGCTTTGTGATTGAACCCGGAGAAATGATTGGGATTGTAGGTGCAACGGGTGCGGGTAAGTCAACTTTGGCACAATTGATTCCTCGACTATTCGATCCAACAGAAGGAACAGTTGAAGTTGGCGGTGTTGATTTGAAAAAGGTGAATGAAAAAAGTCTGCGTAAAACAGTTTCCTTTGTTTTACAAAAAGCAATTCTCTTTTCTGGAACAATTGCACAAAATTTGCGTCAAGGAAAAGAAGACGCAACAGAAAAAGACATGGAGCGTGCATCTAAAATTGCTCAGGCACAAGAATTTATCAGTAAATTAGCAGAGAGCTATGAAGCTCCTGTTGAAGAAAGAAGTAGTAATTTTTCTGGTGGGCAAAAGCAACGCTTATCTATTGCTCGTGGCGTAATTGGTGATCCTAAAATTTTGATTTTGGATGACAGTACTAGTGCCTTGGATGCTCGTTCAGAAAAATTAGTTCGTGAAGCATTGAATCACGAATTAAAAGAGACGACGACAATCGTTATTGCACAAAAAATCGCGTCTGTGGTCAAAGCAAATCGAATTCTAGTATTAGATGAAGGTCGCTTAGTGGGTGAAGGTACACATGAAGAATTAGTTGCAAGTAATCAAGTGTATCAAGAAATTTTTGAAACACAAAAAGGAATGGAGGAGTAATCAATGACTGATTTAATTAAAGCAAGTAAATTTTTCTATCATTATTTGAAACGTTATAAATTCTCCTTTTTCTTTATCTTTGTGACAGTGATTATTGCTACTTACTTACAAGTGAAGGCTCCTCAATTTGTTGGGGAAGCTTTTCAGGAGTTAGCAAATTATGTCACAGGATTAATGCAAGGCGTTGATGATAAGAGCAAATTCATTGATATTATTTGGAAATTGTTGATTTTTTATGTTTTAGCTAGTGCTGCAAACTTTATTTATAGTATTTTATTTACGCAAGTAGTTGGAAAATCAACGAATAGAATGCGTATTGGTTTGTTTAATAAACTTGAAAAATTGACGATTCGCTTCTTTGATTCTCATCAAGATGGTGAAATCTTAAGCCGTTTTACGAGTGATTTGGATAATATCCAAAATAGTTTGAACCAAGCATTGCTTCAAGTTATTACGAATGCAGTGTTGATGATTGGTATTTTAATTATGATGTTTCGTCAAAATGTGGAGTTGGCATGGGCAACGATTGCTTCTACTCCTGTTGCCATCTTGATTGCTGTATTTATCATTCAAAAAGCGCGAAAATATGTTGACTTACAGCAAGATGAAGTTGGTAAATTGAATGGTTATATGGATGAAAAAATCAGTGGGCAACGTGTAATCATCACTAATGGGCTACAAGAAGAAACAATTGATGGTTTTCTGGAACATAACCAAACAGTACGTAAAGCAACTTATAAAGGTCAAGTGTATTCAGGTTTACTGTTTCCAATGATGCAAGGAATGTCGTTGGTTAACACGGCAATCGTCATTTTCTTTGGTGGTTGGTTAGCTTTAAATGGTGATTTAGAACGTTCAGTTGCATTAGGATTAGTAGTAACTTTTGTTCAATATTCACAACAATATTATCAACCATTGATGCAAATTTCTTCTGGCTACAGCATGATCCAATTAGCCATTACAGGTGCTAGAAGATTAAATGAAATGTTTGATGAACCAGAAGAAGTCAAACCAGTTGATGGGAAAGCATTTGATGGTGTTGAACAAGAATTAGCATTAAAGCATGTTGATTTTGGTTACAAACCAGATAATTTAGTTTTGAAGGATGTTTCGATTAAGGTAAACAAAGGCGAAATGGTCGCTTTAGTTGGTCCAACTGGTTCTGGTAAGACAACGATTATGAACTTATTGAATCGTTTTTACGATGTCAATGATGGCTCTGTTATGATTGATGGTACAGATATTCGTGAATTTGATTTAGATATGTTACGTAAACATGTGGGGATCGTGTTACAGGAATCTGTATTGTTTTCTGGAACGATTCGCGACAATATTACGTTTGGTAAACCAGAGGCAACGGATGAAGAGGTCATCAATGCAGCGAAACAAGCCAATATCCATGACTTTATCATGTCGTTAGAAAAAGGATATGAAACGGAAGTCTCAGAAGAAAATAATTTATTTAGTACAGGACAGAAACAATTGATTAGTATCGCACGAACAATTATTACGGAACCAAGTTTGTTGATTTTGGATGAAGCAACAAGTAATGTTGATACTGTTACAGAAGCAAGAATCCAAAAAGCAATGGATGAAGCAATCAAAGGGCGTACAAGCTTTGTTATCGCGCATCGTCTCAAAACCATTTTGAATGCCGATCGCATTGTTGTTTTACGTGATGGAGTAGTAATTGAAGAGGGCAATCATCATGAATTGCTAGCAGAAGACGGATTCTATGCTGAACTTTACCACAATCAATTTGTGTTTGAGTAAGAAGGAATGAAAGCATAACTATTTTTGACAGCTAGAGGCCATACAAAAAGAGAGTACAGCTATTTTTAGCTGAACTCTCTTTTTTTCTTCTTTTTCTCAATGCAATAAAGGATGGGGGGCTGATTTTTTTGATTGATAAATTGATAAGTTAAAACGTTGTATTGCTCCTGTGACAATTGTTGGCAAAATTCTTGAACCATATCAAGTTCATTTTCTCCACCCACATGTCCGTAGTAAACAACTAAAATCAATCGACCTTTTGGAACTAGACGCGCTAAGATCTCTTCCATTGCTTGCTTAGTTGTTTGTGGCAAAGTGATAATTTCTTTGTCACTTTGTGGAAGATAGCCCAAATTAAAAATACCTGCTTTGATTGGCTGATTAATTGAAATTACTTGGCCAAGGGTTTCATGACCTTGTAAAAATAAAGTAGTGCGCTCTGTTAAGTTGGCTGCTTTCAATTTTTCCTGAGTGGAATCAAGAGCTTGTTGTTGGATATCAAAACTATAAACATGTCCTGTTTTACCAATCAACTCAGCCATGAAAACGGTGTCGTAACCATTTCCCATTGTCGCATCAACCACTTGATCACTGGGTTGCAAAATTTCTTTTAATAAGGTGTGGCTAAAATGAAGCGCTGTTTGTAGCATTTATATGAGCTCCTTTGTTCGAACGTTGAATTTTCCTTGGTAGCTATCACGACGAATTAATTCTTCATCAATTGCATTCAAGACTTCCCATTTTTTCAAGCTCCACATTGGTCCAATTAGTGAATCCCAGGGTGCATCACCAGTTAAACGATGAATAATGATTTCTTGAGGAATCATCTCTAGCTGATCACAGATTACATGAACATAGTCTTGTTGACTCATTAGCTGAAGGCGACCCTCATGATAATCACGCAGCATGCGGGTTTTACGCATTAAGTGCATGAGGTGCAGCTTAATTCCTTGAATGTCAGAATCTAAGATTGTTCGGCGAACGTTTTCACGCATCATGTCTAAAGATTCTCCAGGTAAGCCATTGATGAGGTGCGTACATACACGAATGTTGTGTTTGCGTAGTTTACTTACGCCGTCTAGATAAGTTTGATAATCGTGTGCACGATTGATTGAAGTCGAAGTTTCCTCAAAAGTCGTTTGTAGGCCGAGTTCCACCCAAAGATAGAGACGAGTATTTAATTCGGCTAGATAATCAACCACTTCATCTGGCAAACAATCTGGTCGTGTACCAATCGAAAGTCCAACAACGCCAGGAAGATTGATAACTTGTTCAAAACGTTCTCGAATCACTTCAACAGGTGCATGTGTATTAGTGAAATTTTGAAAATAAACGATATATTGTTGTACATGTGGCCATTTTTGATGCATCATATCAATCTCTTTATGAAATTGAATAGGCAGCGGATCTTCAGGCGCAACAATCATGTCTCCCGACCCAGAAACACTACAAAAAGTACAACCACCATGAGCTACCGTACCGTCACGGTTAGGACAATCGAAGCCACCGTCGATAGGCACTTTGAAAATTTTGCCACCAAATTCATTGCGCAAAGCATAATTCCATGAATGATAACGTTTATTTCCTTCTGCATAAGGAAATTCCATTTAAATTCCTTCTTTCTTTTCCCTTGTTAGGTAATTGATTCCTTCTTTTTCAAATAACTTGGATAAGTGTAACATAACCAAGTTAATCCTAATAAGTAACCACCTAAAACATCGCTTGGAAAGTGTACGCCTAAATAAATTCGGCTAATACCAACACTTAAAATAATCAATCCTAAGATAAATTGCAACAAAAATCGCACTGTTTTATTGTTTATTAAATGAGGTAATAAGAAAATCAAGGTGCCATACAAAATCATGCTCCCTGTCGAATGCCCACTAGGGAAGCTATAGCTTGATTCACTAACTAAGTGTGGTAAGGTTGGGCGATCACGCATAAAAAATAATTTAATCAATGGATTAGTAATTCCAGCAATTAAAATAAAATTAGTTGTTAACCAAATCAGTTCGATATGTTTCTTTTTGATCCACAAGAAAAAAATCAAGCAAACAAAAATAGAAATGACGGTTAACGGGTTTCCTAATTTTGTAACCATCATTTGATACGTATTCCAATGTGGCAGTGGTGCTCGAATAATTGAAGTGAAGAATTGATCGAAGCCATGAAGCTGTGATAAATGAAATTTTACAAAATAACTAAGAGTTAAGAAAAGTACAAGAAAAATACTCGCTGTAACTCGAAACGTCGTGTTTTGTTTCATAAAATGCCTCCTTAATCTAATGAAATCATTATAGCATTTTTTTAGTCGCTAGATTTTTTGCTCGGAGAAACGAAATGAAAAACTGATGAAATTTTGATGATAGGCTCTGGCGTAATGCTGACGAAAAGATTTAGTAATATTTCTGAAATAAAAACTAATGATTTTAAAAAGTCATTAGTTTCTGCAACGTAGAGCTATCAAGACTTTTATGAACTCAAATGATTGGGTATTACATAAAATTACATACAGATTACAAAGGATAACAAAGAGTTTAAAGAACTTTTAATGTAGTTTAAGAAAAGTTATACTTATAGTAACTGAAAAATGGATGCGGAGGATAGAAAATGGAGAAGGCAACGATCGGAAGAAAAGAGCGGAGACGCCAAGAAGAAAAGAAACGTTTTAGAAATGCAAAACGTGGAGTAGCAGCAGTTGGTACTGCAATGGTTGGTTGTTCTGTTGTGGCACCGTTGATTCAACCAGTTCCTGTAGCCGCAAATGAGCTACCTGCTCAAGTTGGTGCAAGAATCAATACTTCAGCATTTATTGCGGAAATCTCAACTTATGCGCAACCTATTGCCCAAGCAAATGATTTATACGCTTCGGTTATGATTGCCCAAGCAGTTGTTGAGAGCGGCTGGGGAAGTAGTGCGTTGTCACAATCACCTTATCACAATTTATTTGGAATCAAAGGCAGTTACCAAGGTCAAACTGTTTATATGAATACATTAGAATATTTAAATAATAAATGGGTAACGAAAAAAGAACCTTTCCGTCATTACCCAACTTTTGCAGAATCATTTAGTGATAATGCTTATGTATTGCGCAATACTTCTTTTGGCAATGGCTACTATTATGCTGGTACTTGGAAAAGTAATACCAAGTCTTACACAGAAGCTACTGCAGCATTAACTGGTCGCTATGCGACAGATCCAACGTATTCAACAAAATTAAATAATATTATCGTAACTTATGGATTAACCAAATACGATACACCTGCAACTGGTAATGCGGGTGGTGGTGCTACAACTGGTTCAGGCAGTGGAGTGAATACAGGAACAGGCTCAAATAATTCTGTGACGACACCAACTGATAATGGTTCTACAACTACCACATCAACGTATACTGTCAAATCAGGTGATTCTGTCTGGGGTATTGCGAATGCGCATGGAATTACCATGGCGCAATTGATTGATTGGAACAATATCAAAAATAATTTTGTTTACCCAGGCCAACGTTTAACAATCAAAGGGGAACAATCAACAGGTTCATCAACAAATAATTCTGGAAGTAATACGAACTCTTCTGGTAACAGTAATACAACGAATACACAACCAAGTAATGGTTCGAAATATACCGTTAAATCAGGTGATTCTGTTTGGGGTATCTCAAATGCACATGGGATTACAATGAATCAATTGATCCAATGGAACAATATCAAAAATAATTTTGTTTATCCTGGTCAACAATTAGTTGTTTCTAATGGTACAACTGGCACAACGACAAATCCAGGTTCATCAAATTCAAATGTGAATACAAATCAATCAGGTAATGCAAGTGCATCGACTGGTTCTTATACGGTTAAAGCGGGTGATTCTGTCTGGGGCGTGGCAAATGCCCACGGAATCACGATGGCACAACTTATCCAATGGAATAAAATCTCGAATAACTTCATTTATCCAGGGCAAAAACTGATTGTGAAGAATGGGACATCAAGTAGTGCGACAACCAACAATAATGCTACTACGAATAATAGTAATTCGACCAGCTCTTCAGCAGAAACAACAACTTCTTCCACTTACACGGTGAAGGCAGGCGAATCTGTTTGGGGCGTAGCAAACAAAAACAACATTACCATGGCACAATTGATTGAATGGAATAATATTCAAAATAATTTCATTTATCCAGGGCAAAAATTGATTATCAAGGGTGGTTCTACTGCATCGACTAATTCAGCAAGTGGGAATGCAACAGCTACGACTGGAAATAACGCAGCGAATACAACTACTTCTTCAAATAATGCGAAACCAACGACAAGCACAAGTACCAGTGGAGATACACTGTACACGGTGAAGGCAGGCGAATCTGTCTGGGGTGTAGCAAATAAAAATAACATTACTATGGAACAATTCATTGAGTGGAACAACATAAAAAACAATTTCATTTATCCAGGCCAAAAAGTCATTGTGAAAAAAGGATCAGCACAAACAACAGCACCTACTACTAACTCTGGGACTAAAAAGTACACAGTAAAAGCCGGTGAGTCTGTTTGGAGTGTTGCCAACGATCACAATTTATCAATGGCGCAATTCATTGAGTGGAATAATATTAAAGACAATTTCATTTATCCAGGTCAAAGTGTGATAGTTGCAAAATAAATCTAAAAATTTTGTCAAATACTATTTGAACTTACTGAAGATATTTGTTACTATGAATCTACTTAAATAAGCAACACTTGAAAAGGAATTAGTAAAAAGTTGGAAGTTTTAGAGAGCACATGGTTGGTGAAAATGTGTACGGACGCTTTTGAACTCGCCTTTGAGTTGCCTTTGCTGAAAATAAAAGTAAGCAATGGCGGTGACGACCGTTACAACGTTTGAGGCCTATTTCCAATGGAAAAGGTAAAAATTAGGTGGTACCACGTAGATTACGTCCTATAAAAAGAGCAATCTTTTTATAGGACTTTTTTGTTTTTTATCGGTAGAACGAAAAAAACAATGAGGAAAGTAACTTACTTTCAACGAAAAAAATGCAGGGGGACAGAAAATGAGTTATAACCATAAAGAAATTGAAAAAAAATGGCAAAAATATTGGGCGAAAAATCACACATTTAATACCCAAGATGATCCACAAAAACCAAAATTTTACGCACTAGATATGTTTCCGTATCCATCTGGTCAAGGATTACATGTGGGACATCCAGAAGGATATACTGCAACAGATATTCTTTCACGTGTGAAACGTAGTCAAGGTTTCAATGTGTTGCATCCAATGGGGTGGGATGCATTTGGACTTCCAGCAGAGCAGTACGCATTAGATACTGGGAATGATCCTGCAGAATTCACGAAGAAAAATATTGAAACGTTCCGCCGTCAAATCAATTCTTTAGGCTTTAGTTATGATTGGAACCGTGAAGTGAATACCACAGATCCAGAGTATTACAAATGGACACAATGGATCTTTACGAAATTATATGAAAAGGGGTTAGCGTATGAAGCAGAAGTTGCTGTGAACTGGGTTCCAGAACTAGGAACAGTGATTTCAAATGAAGAAGTTATTGATGGAAAGAGCGAACGTGGCGGCTTTGACGTCGTGCGTAAACCGATGCGCCAATGGATGTTGAAAATTACTGCATATGCGGATCGCTTATTAGACGATTTAGAAACCGTAGATTGGCCAGAAAGCATTAAAGAAATGCAAAGAAACTGGATTGGTCGCTCAGTTGGGGCAAATGTGGAATTCAAAGTGGCTGGGACAGATAAATCTTATACAGTCTTCACAACTCGTCCCGATACATTATTTGGAACAACTTATTCTGTTTTAGCACCAGAATTAGATTTGGTTCGTGAAATCACGACACCAGAACAAAAAGCAGCTGTTGAAGCGTATATTGAAGAAACTGCGAAAAAATCTGATTTGAAGCGGACAGATCTTGCCAAAGAAAAAACAGGAGTCTTTACTGGTGCGTATGCAATTAATCCAGCCAATGGCAAAGAAATTCCAATTTGGATTGCTGATTATGTACTTGCTTCTTATGGAACAGGTGCGATCATGGCAGTTCCTGCGCATGATGAGCGTGACTATGAATTTGCCAGAGTGTTTGATTTGCCAATCCAACCAGTTATTGAAGGTGGCGATCTTTCAAAAGCAGCACATACAGAAGATGGCCCACATATCAATTCTGAGTTTTTAGATGGCTTGAACACAGAAGAAGCCATTGCTAAAATGAATAGCTGGCTTGAGGAAAATGGTTTTGGTAAAAAAGAAGTTAGCTACCGTTTACGCGACTGGTTGTTCTCACGTCAACGTTATTGGGGAGAACCAATTCCAATTATTCATTGGGAAGACGGCACAGTAACTGCACTATCAGAAGAAGAATTACCATTACGTTTGCCAATTACAGATAACATTAAACCAAGTGGTACTGGTGAGTCACCATTAGCAAATATCACTGATTGGGTCAATGTTGTTGATCCAGAAACAGGTAAAAAAGGTCGTCGCGAAACAAATACGATGCCACAATGGGCTGGGAGTTCTTGGTATTACCTACGCTACATTGATCCACACAATAAAAAAGAATTAGCAAACTATGAAAAACTAGAACGCTGGATGCCAGTGGATATCTATGTTGGTGGTGCTGAACATGCAGTGCTACATTTATTATATGTTCGCTTCTGGCATAAATTCCTGTATGATATTGGTGTTGTTCCAACAAAAGAACCATTCCAAAAATTGTATAACCAAGGAATGATCTTAGGCGAGAACAATGAGAAAATGTCAAAATCACGTGGAAATGTTGTAAATCCAGATGACGTAGTTGAAGCTTATGGTGCGGATACATTACGCATGTATGAAATGTTCATGGGACCTTTAGATGCTTCGATTGCATGGAGCGAAAACGGACTAGAAGGTAGCCGTAAATTCTTGGATCGTGTATGGCGCCTGATTGTGGACGAAAACAATAAAATGCGTGATCGTATCACAACCATCAATGATGGCAAACTAGCAAAAGTTTACAATCAAACAGTGAAAAAGGTAACAGAAGACTATGCAAGCATGCACTTCAACACAGCTATTTCTCAATTAATGGTCTTTGTTAACGAAGCGTATAAAGCAGATGCCTTGCCTTACGAGTATGTTGAAGGATTTGTTCAATTGTTAGCGCCTGTTGCGCCACATTTGGGCGAAGAACTTTGGGCAATTTTAGGAAACGAAGATGGAATTTCTTATGTACCTTGGCCAACATATGATGAAGCTGCATTGGTTGAAGATGAGATTGAAGTTGTTTTCCAAGTCAACGGAAAAGTTCGTTCTAAAGCAAATGTTGCACGTGACTTAGGCAAAGATGAGCTTGAAAAAGTAGCTTTAGCAGATGAAGCAATTCAAGAACAAATTGCTGGAAAAACGGTTCGTAAAGTGATTGCTGTTCCAAATAAATTGGTTAATATTGTTGCAAACTAAAAACAAGCAGCAAACGGATTAAAACGAGAGAGGAAACTCAAGCATCATTGAGTTTCCTCTCTTTGTTTTTCATTTGGAATGAGGGAGGAAAGCAAAGTAGGTTATAATCGTTTCAACCTATTTTTTTGGCTACTCAATCAAGAATGCTATACTTTATTAAAAAGGGGGAAATGACATGAAGCTCACAGAAAACGTTGAAACGTATTTACAAAAGAAACGAGCGGAAAGAAGTGAAACAATTCGAAAAAGAAATCAAGAACCGAATAGAAGAAAGAAGCTAACTGGCTGGGGAAAAATGGCAGATTCTGGATATGGTGGGTTGAACAGGGTAAATAAAATCGATTTAAAAGATTTTTTAGCCGCCGAGCAACGAAATGTAGAAGAGCGAGTAAAAAAACCTAAAAGATAAATTGGCTTACATAAAAAATGGACTGCGATTTTTTTCGCAGTCCATTTGCATTATTTAGTAATAATAGGATTAATGTGTATGCAGGTATAAATTACTAATTAAAGTTGTTTTTCCTCGATCAGTCGCTTCACGATAGCATAATCACCTTCATAAAGAACATCTTCGCCATTGATTTTTTGATAAGGATCCACGCCTTTTCCGGCAATGACTACGGAATCTTCGGCTGTACTTTCAGTCAAAGCCTGTTCAATCGCAGCTGGACGATCCATTTCATAATGAATAAGCAACTCTTCATTCGTGATTGCTTCAGCAATTTCATCGGCAATTTTTTGAGGATCTTCAAAGGCTGGATCATCAGCCGTTAAGAAAACAACATCTGCTGTTTCTGACAAGACTTTTCCAAAATCATGGCGTCGAGAAATAGCTTTATTTCCGGGACTGCCCAAGACAACAATGACGCGCCCCTTGGGATGTTCACTTTTGGCAAATGCCAATAATGTTTTTAAACTTAAATAATTATGTGCATAGTCAACATAAACATGTGCACCATTCTGTTGAATTAGCTGATCCATACGTCCGGGAACGCGAGCTGCTTTTAAGCCAGTTTGCGCATCTTCGATTGAAGCACCAGTCAAAGCAGCTGCAATGATTGCGCTAGTCGCATTTTCTTGATTGAATCCGCCAGCCAGTAAAATATCATATTCTGCTTCGATGGGTAACTGTCCATGATGACTTGTCAAAGCAAAAGGATGACCTAATCCGGCTAAACTTGTGACTTGATAAGTTGTTTCAGGCGAGCGCCCATACACAATTGCAGGTATGTGATAAAGGTCAGCAGTTTCTTTCAACAGCTCGAAATAATCACTTTCATGATTCAAGACAACGATTTTAGAATTTAAAATCAACTGACGTTTACAATAAAAGTAATCATCAAATGTTGGATGCTCGATTGGGCTAATGTGGTCGGGTGAAATGTTTAAGAAGATACCGACATCTAATGTTAGTCCATAGACGCGCTGTGTTTTATAAGCCTGAGAAGAAACTTCCATGACTAAATGAGTCATCCCATTCGTAACTGCTTCAGCCATCATTCGATACAAATCCAAAGATTCTGGTGTGGTCAAATGAGATTTAAAATAAGTTTGGCCATCTAGTGTTGTATTCATTGTCGAAAGCAAGGCAGTTTTCTTATTCGTTGTGTGGTCTAGGATTGCCTTGGTAAAATAAGCTGCTGTTGTTTTTCCTTTCGTGCCAGTGTAACCAATGACCTGTAGTTTTTGTTGTGGATAATCATAAAATGCCATGGCTAAAATGGCCATCGCTTTACGAATGTCGGTAACGATAACGCCCACAGCAGCTACTTCATAAGGCTGTTCAGCGACATAATAAGCTAGTCCTTGCGAAACAGCAGACTGTAAATACGCCTCTTTAAAGTTCAGACCTTTACAAAAAAATAAAGTTGATTCATCGACTTGACGAGAATCATAACTGATCGTTTCAAATGAAAAATTAGTTGGCGCAGTTAAATGCCAGCCTTGATTGGAAACAAATTCTTTTAATAGATTTTCTTTTAGTAACAATTCACGGACATCTTCTAAGGAGAAGCTCATTGATTGATCCCTCGCTTTGTTGAATTTTCTAACTAATTATAGCATAGCATGAAATGTTTTTCTTTAATGCAAGGTTCTTTTTAGGAAAATCGCTTAGGTTCAGATTACTTGAACAGAGTAGATACTTTTTAAGAAAAGAGCGTGTTGTAGACTAGCAAATTCAGTTGAAAAAGAAACCGAATTCAAAAAAAGCACATCTTCACAGAAAAACCATCGAAAAGAGATTGCTAGTTTCCTGTTTTACAATTAAAATAATAGTAATGTTTTGAAGAAAGTTGGAATAATTGAGATGAATAATCAAAGAGGACCGACAGAAAAAGTTTTAACTGCCCAAGAAAAAATGGCTCGAGGCTCTGCTTGGATGACAACAAGTAATATCCTTTCGCGTTTATTGGGTGCGATTTATATTATTCCGTGGTATGCCTGGATGGGCGAAAATGCAAAAGCAGCAAATGGTTTGTTTAACATGGGCTATAATATTTATGCGCTGTTTTTATTGATTTCAACAGCTGGGATTCCTGCGGCGATTGCCAAACAAACGGCTCGTTATAATTCATTAAATGAATATGGTACTTCTCGCCGACTTTTCTTCCGCGCTTTACAAATGATGGGGATTTTAGGCATTGTTTTTGCCGCGTTCATGTATCTTGCTTCACCTTGGCTTGCGCATGCTTCTGGTGGCGGAGACGAATTGATTCCAACAATGCGTTCATTGAGTATTGCGGTATTGGTATTCCCATGTATGAGTGTAATTCGTGGGTATTTCCAAGGAAATCAAGACATGATGCCTTATGCACTTTCACAAATTGTTGAACAAGTTGCACGAATTTTTTACATGTTGTTGATGACGTTTATCATCATGAAGATGACTACAGGCGATTACGTGGCTGCAGTCACGCAATCAACGTTTGCCGCGTTTATCGGAATGTTAGTTAGTATTGTGGTTTTGCTTTATTATTTAAGAAAACAACAACCACTGATGAATCAGCATATTGAACATAGCAATAACCAAGTAAATGTAGCAACTAGAAAACTATTACTGGATACTATGAAAGAGGCTATTCCATTTATCATTGTTGGATCAGGAGTAACGATTTTCAAATTGGTTGACCAGTTTACGTTCATTCGAATCATGTCTGCCACGACGGAATATTCAAAGGCACAGTTGCTTGATCTATTTTCTATTTTTAGCGCAAATCCAGATAAGTTAACGATGGTGGTCATTGCCTTAGCAACATCGATTGCAGCGACGGGCTTACCATTGATTACGGAAGCCATCACATTGAAGGATCGTCCTGGTTTGGCTAAGTTGACTAGTGGCAATCTACAATTGTTTTCGTTTGTCATGTTTCCTGCTACCGCAGGTGTGATGTTGTTAGCTTATCCATTGAATACACTCTTTTACACACCAGATGTATTGGGCAGTAAAGTATTGGTCCAAGCAAGTTTTGTAGGCTTATTTTTAGGTTTGTATATGTTGATTTCTAATATGTTGCAAGGAATGTTTGAAAATCGTGCAGCTATTCGCTACTTGTTGATAGGCTTTGTCGTGAAATTAATTTTACAGTATCCTGCGATCAGAATATTTCAAGTTTACGGACCGTTACTAGCAACCATGATTGGTTTCGCTGTTTCTTGTATCTTGATTCTTCGTAAAATGCACCAAGTCGTACGTTTTCGAGTTGGCTTTGTTTGGCGAAGAACGTTGTTGATTTTTATCATGACGCTATTGATGTTGTTAGCAACAGGATTAACAAAGCAACTTTTAAGTTTATTCTTAAGCCAAGATAGTAAATTTGAATCATTGATTTTAGTCGTCAGTGTGGCTGGCGTGGGTGTAGCAGTTTATGGTTATTTAGCATTGAAAATTCGCTTGGCGGAGAAATTATTGGGTAGCAGTATGGTCCGACTACGTTATCGCTTACGAATCAAATAAAAAGAAAGAAGAGGAAGTTGCGACAAACGTCAATAGACTGTTGTTGCAAGTTCTTTTCTTTTTAGAAAGTAGGAAAACGCATGCGTTTAGATAAATTTTTAGCCGATGTGGGGTTAGGCAGTCGAAAGGAAGTCAAAGGGTTAATCAAAAAAGGCCAAGTGACTGTTAATGGCAAAGTAATCAAAAGTGATAAGTTTCAGGTAAAAGAACTCTTAGATGAAATTGCTTATTTAGATGAAAAACTTATGTACCAAAAGAATTTTTATTATCTTTTAAATAAACCTGCGGGTGTGGTTTCTGCAACGCAAGATAACTATGATGAAACTGTTTTGGATTTGCTGAATGATTTTGATTATCGTGAGGATCTTTTTCCAGTAGGAAGATTGGATAAAGATACGGAAGGCTTATTGCTCATAACCAATGATGGTGCTTTGGCACATCGACTATTGTCGCCGAAGAAACATGTTGAAAAAGAATATTTTGCAAAAGTAGCCGGGGTGATGACGGCAGAAGATATTGATGCTTTTTCAAAGGGATTGGTCATCAGTCAAGGGGAAGAAACACTTCCTGCTGTGTTAACGATTGATGCAGTGAACGAAGCCGAACAAACGTCAGACATTCGTTTGATTCTTCATGAAGGAAAATTTCATCAAGTGAAACGAATGGTGAAAGCTGTTGGCAAAGAAGTGACTTACCTCAAACGAATCCGAATGGGAAATGTTGTATTACCTGCAGACTTAGGATTAGGTGAGTATCGGGAGTTGACGGCAGAGGAATTAGTAAAAATCCAAGAAAAGTAAACAATTAAAAAATTGGGTGCTATTCCTGCGTAAATACGCAAAAATAGGCAACCTCATTTAGTACAAATGAAAGGGGAGGAATCTGCTATATTCCTTCCTTTTTTTATTGATCAAACTCAAAAATAGGCAGCGACCAATTAAAAATAGTTCAATATCAGCTATAGTTTGTTTCATTATACCTATAATTTGTTTATTCAATCTTGTTTTTGAAAGCGCTATAATTACGGTGCGAACAAGTTGAAAGGAGTTTTTTGATGAAAAAAAGAAAGGGGTTAAAACATTTTTTCTCGATGGTTTGGCGTTTTAAAGCTTTGATTTTAATGGCTGTGCCTGGAATGTTGTGGATGATTTTCTTCTTCTATATTCCAGTGTTAGCAAACGTGGTTGCCTTTAAAAATTTCCATATCTCTGCAGATGGATTTTTGGCAAGTTTGAGAGAGAGCCCGTGGGTTGGTTGGGAGAATTTCAAATTTTTATTTTCTTCAGATCAGGCATTTTTAATTACGAAAAACACGATTTTGTATAATGTAGGATTTATTACACTAAACTTACTGATTTCGGTTGTTTTTGCCATTATCATGAGTGAGTTAAGAAATAAAAAATTAGTAAAAGTGTATCAAACAATGTCATTACTACCTTATTTCTTGTCTTGGGTTATCATTAGTTACTTTGTTTATGCATTTTTGAGCCCAGATAAAGGAATTTTCAACCAATGGCTGTTAGGTCATGGAAGAGAAGCAATCAATTGGTACAATGAACCAAAATATTGGCCATTTATTCTATTGTTCATTGGGACGTGGAAAGGAATCGGCTATAATAGTATCATTTACTTTGCTTCAGTAATGGGAATCGACCCCACTTACTATGAAGCAGCTATGGTTGATGGCGCAAGCAAATGGCAACAAATCAAACATGTGACAATTCCTCAATTAGTACCGTTGATGTCGATTTTAACGATTTTAGCTGTTGGGAATATATTCCGAGCTGATTTCGGATTGTTCTATAATATTCCAAGAAATTCAGGCGCACTGTATGACGTGACTCAAGTATTAGATACGTATATCTTTAATGGGTTGACTTCTACAGGTGACTTTGGAATGACTGCAGCAGCCGGATTGTATCAGTCAGTTGTAGGATTTGTTTTGTTAATGACTACGAATGCGATCGCACGTCGTTTCGACAGCGAATCAGCATTGTTTTAGGAGGGGGATTCGATGAAAAAGAAAAAAGTAGAGCAGGTTCAAGTGCGAGCTTTCAGCAAACCAATGAATCTCTTTTCTAATTTATTGATCGCGATTTTTGCCTTCTCCTGTATCTTGCCGTTTCTATTTGTTATCGCGATTTCTTTGACAGATGAAACAGCGTTAGCAACTAATGGTTATAGTTTCTGGCCAGAAAAATTCAGTACATTTGGTTATACGTATCTATTTGGACAAATGCAAGAGAAAATTTTCCAAGCATTATTTGTAACAGTTTTAGTAACGGTTTTAGGAACTTTGATTAATAGCACAGCCACTTCATTGTATGCCTATGCAATCTCTCGTTCTAATTTCCCGTTCCGTCGTTTCTTTACAGTCTTTTGTTTAATTACCATGTTATTTTCACCAGGGATGGTAGCCAATTACTTGGTGATGACCAATTTGCTTCAATTAAAAGATACGATTTGGGCACTGATTTTGCCAATGGCAGTTAGCCCATTCAATATTATTGTGATGCGAACTTTCTTTAAGCGCTCAGTCTCAGATTCAATTATTGAGTCTGCCAGAATTGATGGAGCAAGCGAGTTGCGAATTTTTATTCAAATCGTGTTACCTTTAGCTGTTCCCGGAATTGCGACAATTAGCTTATTTGCCGCATTAGGTTACTGGAATGATTGGTTCAACGCATTACTTTACATTCAAAATGATAACTTAGTCCCATTACAATACTTGTTGATGAAGATTCAAAGTAATATCCAATATCTCACACAAAATGCGGGAGCTGGAAGCCAGCTTGCTGGAGGTTTAGCAGCTGTACCAGGAGAATCAGCACGAATGGCAATCGTTGTTATCTCAACATTGCCAATTGCGATTAGCTACCCATTTTTCCAAAAACATTTTGTCAAAGGGTTAACGATTGGTGGAGTCAAGGAATAAATAATAAATTATTTTATTTAGGAGGAAGTAAGATGAAGTTATGGAAGAAACTAGCCTTTACAGGAGTTTCAGCGTTGATGGTTGGTACGTTAGCTGCTTGTGGTGGAGGTTCAAATGCAAGCAGTAATTCAGAAGGGTCTGACAGTATCACATTGCAGATGTATCAAATCGGGGATAAGCCAGATAATTATGATGCATTGATGGAAGTGGCGAATAAACGAATCGAAGACAAAATTGGCGCGAAGGTCAATATCAACTATATCGGTTTTGGGGACTACGAGAAAAAAATGAACGTAATCATTTCTTCTGGTGAAAACTACGATATCGCTTATGCAAATAACTATGTTTCTAATGCTCAAAAAGGTGCGTTTGCCGACCTAACTGAGTTAGCACCTAAATACGCTAAAGATGCTTATGATGCGTTAGACGAAGCCTATATTAAAGGAAATTTAGTCAATGACAAATTATATGCGCTTCCAGTAAATGGCAATGTGTTTGCTCAACAAGTGTTAACTTTTAACAAACCATTGTTAGATAAATACAATCTTTCAATTGATGGAATCGAATCTTATGCAGATGCCGAAAAAGTTTTACAAGAATTCCACAAAAAAGAACCAAATACAGCTGCTTTCGCCATTGGTCAAGGCTTCAAAGTTCAAGGTGACTTCGATTATCCATTAGGAAATACGTTACCATTTGCCATTGATTTAAATGGAGACAAAGCAAAGATTATCAATCAATACGACAACAAAACTTATGTTGACTTGCTTCGTACGATGCATAGCTGGTACCAACAAGGCTTGATTCCAAGTGATGCGGCAACAAGTAGCAAAGATTATCCTTTAGAAGGGAACACTTGGTTACTACGTGGCGAAACACAAGGGCCTTTCGATTATGGTGACACAATTTTAAGTAATGCAGCAAACCAAGAATTAGTTTCTAAATCAATCACTGTTCCTTTGAAATCAACAGGACAAGCACAAATGGCAAACTTCGTTGTTTCAAATACTTCAAAAAACAAAGAAAAAGCAGTTGAATTTTTAGGATTACTTAACAGCGATGCTGAATTATTGAACGGATTAGTTTGGGGAATTGAAGGCGAAGCGTGGGAAAAAGTAGACGGAACAGACGACAAGATCAAGTTGTTAGATGGTTACCAACCAAAAACACACATGTCTGCTTGGAACACAGGAAATAACGCAATTTTATACACACAAGAATCAATCACTGATGAAATGATCGCTACACGCGATAAATCAATTGAAGAAGCTGAAACTTCACCAATCTTAGGGTTCAGCTTTAATACAGACAGTGTTAAAACAGAAATCAGTAACATCTCAAACGTCATGAATCAGTATATGGATGGATTAAATACCGGAACAGTTGATCCAGACGAAACTTTGCCTAAATTGCTCGAGGCATTAGATAAAGCTGGTTACGAAAAAGTTTTAACTGAGATGCAAAAACAATACGATGAATTTCGAAAATAAATAAGTCTGACAGCGAGCGGTTCCATCTGCTCGCTGTTCTTTATATAATAAGAGAGAAAAGATTATGTTTTAAAAAGGAGATATTATGTTAGGAAAAGCTTTGGAGACATTGTTCATTCGTGTGTGGGTAGTTGTTAAACTAACACTTTTTTTCTGGTTGTTTAGTCTAGCAGGCGGGATTGTTTTAGGAATTGGACCAGCGTTGAAAACAATTAATGAATTATTTTATCACTATGAGTTTGAGTACAAAGACATAACACTTAAGCAAGGTTGGTACTGTTTTAAGAAATATTTTAAGCGAGGAAATTATTTGTTTTTCTTCTTTTTTGCAGGGTTAGCTATTCTAAGTTATAATCTTTATCTTTCAGTTCAAATACAAGGACTTTTATTTTTGGGAATTGATTTTATTTTGTTGTTTGGTTTACTTTATTTGTTTGCAACGTATCAATGGAGTTTAATTTTAGATAGTGAATATGAAATGACATTCGGCAATGTGATTAAGTTAAGTTTTATTTCAAGTTTATCGAGCTTTTCTACGTTGTTGAAGATGATTATTGGTAGCGGGATTATCCTTGCGTTGACGTGGCATTTCAAAGGTCTATTGTTATTTGGTTTGCTAGGTTTATTGACCGTATGGAATGTGTTGGCGACAAAAAAATGGCGCGAAGAATTAGCGGTTCGAATGGAAAACTATGAATAATCCATTCAAAGTTTTATTTTCAAAAGGGACGTTGCTCAACCGTTTGTTGCGTAAATACGCAGTAGTGATGACTGTACTCACAATTGGCGCAACAATTATTTTTAGTATCCATACTTGGAGTCAAAACCAAAATCAAGCAGAAAATGTCACCAATGAAGCACTGCAAACGACAAATCGAATGCTAAATGACAAAACAACATTAAGCAAAATTATCAAAGATCAACTTCTGGGAAGTCCAGAAAAAATCGAGAATGCGACAACTTATCTGACACAACCAATTGACCGGTATTTGATGTACGCATATACGCAACAAAGTAAAACCAATGAACTATTGTCTTTTCCAAATGAAATGTTGGATCTTTACGTCAACTATGAAGAGCTAAGTTCTCTCTACATTGTTTTTAGTCAACTGCCAGAATATTTTGAGTCTACCAGAGAACACAAAGCGGGAATTGTTAAAACGGGAACCCCGACATTAAAAAATGCTTTTTATATCAAAATGCCGATTACTCAAGGTGGCACGGAGCTGGGAAGCATCTTTGTTGGGTTCCAAAAGAAAGAATTGGAATCCAGTTTAGAAAGCCTGAATGCTTTTAATGGCTTATCTTTGTACATGATTTCTGGCTCTGCTAATCGTCTGTATACTTTTCATAGCGCAGGACTAGCACCAGAAAGCCGAAAGAAACAAGAAACACTGATTACACAAGAATTGGATAAGAATTCTGGACTCCCTTTATCGAAATTGGAAGAACATAACTTTGTTTCCTATCAGGAATTATCTGGTGAGTACCGTATACTAGCAACGCTAGACCAACGAAATGTTTATCGAGAAACTGCAAGAAGTCTTGCACCATTGATTATTGGCGTGATTCTTTTAGACAGTATTCTACTCGTATTCTTATATAAAACATTTAAACGTTATTCTCAGCAAATCGACGTAGTGATGCGTGCAATGAATGAAGCGGCAAATGGTAATCTGGACACGCGAATTGCCCAGGAACAAACGGAGTATGAGCTGAAAGATTTAGCGCAAGGTATTAATACTATGTTGGATAGCATCAACCAATACGTTGAAGATATCTATAAATTAGAAATCAAACAAAAAGATGCACATATGCGCGCATTACAAGCACAAATCAATCCTCATTTTCTTTACAACACATTAGAGTACATTCGAATGTATGCGTTGAGTGAGGGAAGCGAAGAACTTGCAGAAGTGGTCTATGCTTTCTCTGCATTATTAAGAAATAACACGAATCAAGAAACGAAAATTAGCCTTAAAGAAGAGCTGAATTTTTGCGAAAAGTATGTATTTCTCTATCAAATGCGTTATCCTAATCGTGTAGCCTATCATTTTTCGATTGAGGAATCACTAGAGCAAATTGAAGTGCCGAAATTTGTAATCCAACCACTAGTTGAAAACTATTTTAAACATGGAATTGATTTTACTCGTTATGATAACGCATTGAGCGTAAAAGTTTTTCAACAAGGATCATTTGTACAAATTCAAGTAAAAGATAACGGTAAAGGAGTTACTCCAGAGCAGTTAGTGTCAATTGAAAATCGATTGGTACATCCAAAAGTCGAGTTACATGAATCAATTGGTTTGCAAAACGTAAATGAACGTTTACGCGCAAATTTCGGTAGCACGTACCGGATGCGATTGTTTGCGAATAAAGAAGGTGGCTTAACGATTAAAATTACATTTAAGAAGAAGGAGTCTGAAAATGTATAAAGTGTTGCTGGTTGATGATGAATACATGATTTTGAATGGATTGAAAAAAATTGTTGATTGGCCCAGTTTTGGATTTGAAATCGTAGCAACGGCAGAAAATGCTATGCAAGGGTTATTGGTTTTAGAAAAACAAGTTATTGATTTAGTTATTACAGATGTAACAATGCCAGAGATGAACGGTCTAGAATTTATTGAAGCAGCTCAAAAAGAGCAATATACCTTTGAGTTTATGATTCTTTCTGGCTACCAAGAATTTGAATACCTTAAAGGTGGTATGCAACTTGGGGCAGTTAATTATTTGATGAAGCCGGTGAATAAAACAGAGTTGATTGAAAGCTTAAAAAAAGTAAAAGAACGTTTGGATCAGCAAAATGAGCAAAAAAATCAGCAAGAAATTTATCAGGAACTTTTATTCAGTCAATGGTTAAATGAAGAGTTAGATGAAACCAGCGAAGAAGAGTTTTTGAGTGGATTACCTCAAGAGTCACAACAAATTTTATTGATTCAGCTAGAAAGAATACATGAATCTGCTATTATTCAATGGTTAAAAGAACAACAAGCAACTACTTATTATCAGCGAAGTTTTGGGGATGTGACTTGCTTCACCATTTTGCTTAGTCCCCAGAAAGTCGGGGACTTTTGTGACTATTTTCAAACGCAGTATGCACAACAAGATTGGCTGATTAGTGTGGGTGACGAAATAAAGGAAATAGATGATATTCCTGAAAGTTTTCGTCGGGCAAAAGACCAGTTGCATCTTCAACAGTTTTACGGTGAAGCCAGACGTGAAATCATTAGGTCCCTGCCTGCAGAAAATCAAGATCAGTTAATTGATTTTTCTACTTTTAGTCGCGCGCTTCAAAGTAATCAGTTAGATTTAGTTCAACAAATGATTCGTGAGTTTTTTGAACAATTCCAATCGGCAGTCATGACTCCCGAGGACATTCGGCACTTCACTTTCTTATTATTTATGGATATTCAACGAGAGCTGATTACACTAGAAGATGATGAGTACTTGACAGGTATTCATCAAATAAATCAGGCAAAAAATGTGAATGACCTTCAAGAATTGTTACTTTCCTTAGTTCGTAAGCAGCAAAAGCAAAAAAACTATAGTGAAAATATCAAGCAAGCGCTGCAAATACTGCACGAAAATTACCGAGAGCCGTTAACATTAAAAGAAGTATCCGAAAGTTTGCACCTAAATGTGATGTATCTCGGGCAACTATTTAAAAAAGAAACGAAAAAAAGCTTTTCTACCTACTTAAATCATTTACGGATGGAGCAAGCAAAATGGTTGCTACTTCACAGTGAACAAAATATCAATGAAATTTCAAACGAGATTGGCTACAACAACACCACTTATTTCTCTAAATTATTTAAGAAAATTGTGGGACAATCACCAAAAGAGTACCGAGAAAAGCCCCTTACTTAGTTTAAAGAAAAAAGTAGGGAGTACAGTGTTTAGACGTAGGAACTTCTATATAGGTTGGAATTGCTGATTTTGGAATGGTAATGACTGAGTAAAAAAGACAATCAAAAAGACTGAGCCCAAACGAAAATATGTTTTGGTTCAGTCTTTTTTTATGAAAATAAAAATCAAATTTTATTTTTGCACGTAGTTTATTGTGAAGGCTTATTAGGTTAAAGAAAACGGTAAAGCATCTGCCGCGTATTTTTTGGGGTGAGGAACAGTACCTAAGTGATAACGAATTGTTCCTCCTGTGAGTAAGTCATCGTGTGTAAAGAATAACTTAGAATGCATTTGATCATTACGGTCAACTTGATGAACAAACTGTTGCTGTGGTTGATTTGGTGAACTTTCAATCGTAAGTGTCTGACCGTTTGCAAGTTTTAGTTCAACGTGATCGAACAGTGGCAAACCAATAACATATTCTCCAGAACCAGGTGTGACTGGATAAAAACCTAAACTGCTAAAGATATACCAACCTGACATGCTACCATTATCTTCATCACCGGGATAACCTGTCGGTGAATCATTGAAGGTTTGAGTCAACAATTGTTTAATTAACGGCTGAGCCATCTCTGGTTTACCAAGATAACTGAATAGATAAGGGTAGTGGAAGCTAGGTTGATTTGAGATAGCCAGTTGTCCAAATTCAATAGCGGCCATTTCACTCATTTCATGGATTTCAAATCCGTATCCACCAACTTCAAAGGAAGGAGATTGATTACAAAGCTTGATTAATTTTTCTTGAAAAGCAGCTTCTCCACCATGTTCACGAATCAAACCATTAAAATCTTGGTAGACGGCAAAGCTACTTTGCCATGCACTTCCTTCTGCATAATCTTGACCCCAGCGAGTCGCTGAGAAGTTTTCTCTAAATTGTTGATTCGTATCTTTTGCACGCATGAACCCAACGGTAGGGTCAAAAATATTACGATAGTTTAAGGACTGTCTTTGATAAAAAGCACTGGTCGCATGATCCCCCAGTATAGCAGCAACTTGGCTGATACAAAAATCGCTATAAGCATAATCTAAAGTATGATTGACTGATTCATGATAGGTACTAGGAACATAGCCATATGTTAAATAATCAAGTGTTCCTTGGCGACCATAATTAGGTAACTCACTTTGGACAGTAGCGCTTTTTTTCATTGCTATTAAAAATTCAGGCATCAAATCGCTACGAATTCCTTTTACTGCGGCGTCAGCAATTACCGCATCAATCAATGTTCCGGGCATTAAACCTCGTTCATCAGGCGATAGCCATTTTGGCAAAAAGCCCGTTTCTCGATAACTTGTAAGAAAGCCCTCAAGCATTTCCTCATATTTTTCAGTGGCAATCAATGAATAGAGTGGGTAGACCGTTTTATACGTATCCCAAAATCCATTATTTGTATAAAGAACACCAGAGCGAATAGTTTTGCTGAATGTATCATAGTGAATTTTTTCGCCATCCTTAGTTACTTCATAGAATGTTTGAGGAAAGAGAAATACACGATATAAGTTATGATAAAAAGTACTTACTTGTTTTTTATCATGATGACTGATTTTGATTTTATGGAAATATTCTTGCCAAATTTGGCGATTTTTTTCCAGGTATTCATCAGGCGACTGTGCAGACTCTCTCAATAAATTTACCTGTGCTTGTTCTTCGCTAATAAAAGAAGTACCAAAGCGAATCGTTTGCTGTTCGATCGAGCCAAACGACAACAAAATAGAAGAACTATTCTCTGGAATTGCTAACTCAGTGTCGAATAATGGTTGTTCAAAGGAAAGGATAAAGTGAAAGCGAAAATCAGGATCCTCACATCCAGAAAAGTTGATGAGATAACCAGTAATTGTATGCGAGTCTACAACATTTAACTGGTATCGCTCAGGAAAAGTCAAAAGTAAACCGCTATCATTTTTGTGATAATCAATCGTAAGTACACCACCATACATACTAGGAATCAACGTGGATGAAATTTCATAACGCAGTTGATTGATTGACAGATGCGTAGGGCAAAACGTGCTTTCTTCTGGTCGATAAGAACTCTGAGCATGAAAAAGACTGTTTTCAGGTAGAGTACCACTAACTGGTGTCATTAGGAAATGACTGAAATCACCCATCCAAGGACTAGGTTGATGTGTTAAACGATAACCTTGAAAGATACGGTCTTCTGGGTGGAACCACCAACTTCCTTTTTGGTCGGTTGTTTGTGGGGCAAAATAATTCATTCCAAACGGAACGCCTGTGTAAGGCAGGCAATTTCCGTTTGAATAATTGGACTGGTTGGCAGTCCCTTGGCGAGTATCAATTTGTTGAATGTTCATTGTTAAGCTCCTTCGTTGAGTGTCTTGTTATTAATGTAACTGGGTATTTGGTATCTGCTGGTGATTCTTTGGTTTCAAGCCAATGAATCAACTTTTCTCCAGCAGATTTTCCAAGTTCTTTGAAATTTTGGGCGATAGTTGTCAAAGGTGGATCAACTAAAGCTGCAGCTTGAATATCATCAAAACCGATAATTGAAAAATCAGCAGGAACTGAAAAGCCAGCTTGTTTCAATTGGTTCATTGTTTGAATGGCAACAAGATCATTTTCACAGACAAACGCAGTAAGCTGATGTTCTTTGATATAGTTTAATAACTCTTTATTCGTTGCTTTTTGGTCGTCAAGCGCAGTATGAAAAGCTAAATTAGCTTTATCAAGAGCTTCAAGATAGCCTAAATAGCGCTGACGAACTGATTGTGGATGAGTTGGTTCGCCAAATAAGAAGCCAATTTTTTGATGACCGTCAGCAATCAATTGATTTGTGGCTATCGAGCCGCCGGCGAAATTGTCTGAAAGAACGGTTGGAAATGGTAGTTCATAAATTTTCTTATCCAAAATAATGACTGGAAAATCTTTCAGTGAAAGTTCAAACAATAAATCTAAGTGTTGCTCCGTATCGATAGCGTAGTAAATCAATCCATCGAATTCATCCATCACTTCTTTTGCCGTTTTTGTTTGGAGAAAATCAAGAGAGGTCATCAATACGTCAAATTGATTTTCTTGCATAATTGGATTCAATCCTTCAGTGAAATCACCAACGGATAAATCAGTTAAGAACGGAAATAAAAAGAGAATTCTCTTTGTTTTTTGAATGTGGACAGCCGAGGTCTCTGGATTGTCTGCTTTGACAAAGCTGCCTTTTCCACGAATTCGATAAATCAAACCAAGTTGTTCCAATTCTGTTAATGCTCGTTTGGATGTGATTCGACTTACTTGATATTTTTGAGAAAGTTCTTTTTCAGTAGGAACTTGGCTATCAATGGCTAAAGTTCCATCAAGAATTGCGTTGTGTAGATCGATAAATATTTTCTTATATAATGGTTGCTCCATAATAACACCTCTTAATGATATATCATGTATAAATGATAGCATAAATAAAGCAAAAGTAAACAATAAAAAATATTATGAAAGCGTAGACAAAAAACAAACCAAGAAGTATAATCTAATAAGATATATCAAATAGAAAAGAGGATATTGAGAAATGCCATATAAAGATATACCAAAATCAGTTGAAGAATTCATGGGAAAAATTGAACAGAAATGTGGAAGTGAGCATGCAGATTGGGCTAAAAATTTTTCTACTGCGTTTGCTAATACATTGTTAACCACAGTAAAGCGACATTCTGATGGAACTACTTTCTTGCTAACCGGTGATATACCAGCTATGTGGTTAAGAGATTCCACTGCACAAGTACGCCCTTACTTAGTGATTGCCAAAGAAGATAAAGACTTAGCAGCAATGATTAGTGGGTTGGTAAAGAAACAATTCTTTTATATCAACATTGATCCGTATGCGAATGCGTTTAATGAAGAAGCGAACGGGGCGGGACATCAGAGTGACCATACTGAAATGAATGATTGGATTTGGGAAAGAAAATATGAGATTGACTCATTATGTTATCCTGTTCAACTTGCCTATCTTTTATATAAAAATACGGGGCAAACAGATCAGTTTGATGATTCATTTGTTTCAGGAATCGAAAAAATTCTAAATGTTTTTCAAACAGAACAAGACCATACTAAGTCACCTTATCGATTTGAACGTGATACTACTCGTCTGGAAGACACGCTTGTTAATGATGGGGAAGGTGCAAAAGTGGTACCTACAGGAATGACCTGGTCAGGTTTTCGACCAAGTGATGATACTTGCCAATATGGGTATTTAGTCCCATCGAACATGTTTGCTGTAGTCGTTTTAGGATATATTGAAGAAATTTTTCAAACAGTGTTATCAAATAATCAAATCGTAGCAAAAGCTACCACATTGCGAGAAGAGATTCAACAAGGAATCGAAGTGCATGGTAAAACTAACAATCAAGCACAAGAGATTATTTTCGCATACGAAGTGGATGGTCAAGGAAATACCTCAATCATGGATGACAGCAATGTACCAAACCTAATGGCTGCTCCTTACGTAGGCTATTGTTCTTCGAAAGACGAGACGTATTTACAAACAAGAAAAACGTTGCTTAGCCCAGAAAATCCTTATTTTTATGAAGGAAAGTACGCAAAAGGAATCGGTTCTTCTCATACGCCTGAAAATTATGTTTGGCCAATTGCTTTAGCAATGGAAGGCATGACCACTGATGATCGAAAAGAAAAAGAGCGAATTTTAGATTTATTAGTAGCTACAGATGCTGGAACAAACTTGATGCACGAAGGTTTTGATGTGGATAACCCTAACAATTACACAAGAGAATGGTTTTCTTGGGCAAATATGATGTTTTGTGAATTAGTAATGGATTACTTTGATATTCGAGTAGAAAAATAGGAGCGATTAGATGAAAAAGAAAGTATATATTATTTCCCACAGTCACTGGGATCGAGAATGGTACATGGCTTATGAACAACACCATATGCGTCTAGTTGAATTAATGGATGATTTATTAGAACTTTTTGAGAATGACCCTGAATTCAATAGTTTTCACTTAGATGGACAAACAATTATTTTAGATGATTATTTACAAGTAAGACCGGAGAAAAGAGCGTTAGTTCAACAAGCGATTGATGCGGGTAAGCTACGTATTGGACCATTTTATATTTTGCAAGATGATTTTTTGATTAGCTCAGAATCCAACGTTCGTAATATGTTGATTGGGTTGGAAGAAACGCAAAAATGGGGTGTTCCAGTAATGCTGGGCTACTTCCCAGATACATTTGGAAATATGGGGCAAACACCTCAAATGATGAAGCAAGTTGGGATTGAAGCAGCAGCATTTGGCCGCGGAGTAAAACCGATTGGCTTTGATAATCAGGTGCTTGAGGCAGAAAATTATTCCTCCCAATATTCTGAAATGAAATGGAAAGGGCCTGATAACTCAGAAATTTTTGGTTTATTATTTGCTAATTGGTATAGTAATGGAAATGAAATACCAGCTGAAGAGCAAGAAGCCAAGGCATTTTGGGATCAAAAATTAGCTGATGCAGAACAATATGCTTCAACTGAACATTTATTAATGATGAATGGTGTCGATCATCAACCTGTTCAAAAAGATATATCAAAGGCAATTGCATTAGCAAATCGTTTATATCCAGATTACGAATTTATTCATTCTAATTTTACCGACTATTTAGCAGCAGTAACAAATGATTTACCTGAAGATTTGGGGACCGTAGAAGGCGAATTAACGAGTCAAGAAACAGATGGCTGGTATACCTTGGCAAATACTGCATCTGCGCGCGTGTATTTAAAACAATGGAATACGAAAGTTCAAAGACAATTAGAAAATATTGCTGAACCGTTAGCGACAATGGCATATGAAGTTTCGGGAAGCTATCCTCATGATCAATTAGATTATGCTTGGAAAACATTAATGCAAAATCACCCACATGATAGTATTTGTGGTTGTTCAGTGGATTCTGTTCATCGAGAAATGATTACACGATTCGAAAAAGCAGACGAAGTTGGGAAATTTGTGGCAGAAGAAGCAATGAGGCAGTTGTCGCAAGTTATTGATACAAGCGAATTCCCAGAGGATACGTATCCTTTTGTTGTAATCAATACAGCTGGAACAGCGAAAACTGGTGAAGCTGTGATTGAAGTCGAGTTGGAACGTAAAAAGTTTGCTGAAGGATTACCAGAGACATTGTTTAAAGAATTGGAAGATGCGCCTGTTAAGAGCTATCATGTTGAGAATGCACAAGGAGAAATCATTCCCGCAATTGTATCTGAAGCAACTGTTCGTTTTGACTATGACTTACCGAAAGATCGGTTCCGGATACCTTATATGGAAAAAGTAGTGACTGTAACTATTCCGCTAGAAGAAATGGCTGCTTTTTCATGGGAGACATTTACGTTAGCTGAAGGAAAAGCCCCAATCGCTATTACTGATTCGATGGTCAGTGACCAAGGACGAGTAATCGAAAATGAATTGCTCAAAATCAAAATTGAAGAGAATGGTTCATTAACGGTGTTGGACAAAAAAATGGATCGACAATTTGAGGATATGCTTGTTTTTGAAGATACGGGTGATGTTGGAAATGAGTATATCTATAAACAACCAAGTGACACCGCCCCAATTCTTTCAAACCAACAAGGGGATTCTCAAGTAGAAATTTTAGTTGATACACCAGAGATTGCTCAAATCCAACTCATTCAGACCATGATGATTCCAGTTTCTGCCGATGAACTTCTAGAAAGGGAACAACAAATGGTAGTTGAATTCCGTTATCGTAAAGCGAAACGAGCAAAAGAATTAAAACCATTATTAATAGAAACAAAAATTACTTTAAGGAAAAATAGTCGGAAAATCGACTTTGAAACGACGATTGACAATCAAATGAAAGACCATCGATTACGCGCGCTATTTCCAACGAAGTTACATGTGGAACACCATGAAGCAGATAGTATATTTGAAGTCGTTACGCGACCAAATAAAGTTTCCGCAAGCTGGGAAAATCCAACGAATCCGCAACATCAACATGCATTTGTTAATCTTCATGATGAAAATTATGGTGTCACAATTGGAAACTATGGCCTGAATGAATACGAAATTGTAGATGCAGGTCAAATTGCATTGACCTTATTGCGTTGTGTTGGTGAGTTAGGGGACTGGGGATATTTCCCAACTCCCGAGGCACAGTGTTTAGGACAACACCATTTCCAGTATAGTATGGAAATTCATGAACCAAATGAAAAATTTGCATCTTATCAACACGCGTATGCTGCGCAAGTTCCATTTACGACGCAACAATTAGCTAATCAACAAGGTGAATTAAGCAGCAAAAACAATTATTTAGAAGTGGATGCTAAAACGTTTGCAATTACTGCTTTGAAGCGAAGCAAGTTTAATGATAAAGTAGTACTGAGAGGATTCAATCTGTCAGGAAACGAAGAAGAAATGGTTGTTCAAAAACCAGGGACAACTAGCAGATTGTTGAATCTTTTAGAAAAAGACAGTAAGCAAACGATTGAGCCGACATTGATGCCTTATGAAATTCGGACAATCGGATTCGAGGAGGAAAAGTAAATGTACGGCGGAATAGAAGCAGGTGGCACAAAGTTTGTTTGTGCAGTGGCGAATGATCAACATGAAATTATGGAGAAAGTAAGTATCCCTACAACGACTCCAATAGAAACGTTGCAACAAGTGTTTGCTTTTTTTGACAAGTTTGACTTATCTGCTATGGGGATTGGGTCTTTTGGCCCGATTGGCATTGACCAAACAAAAGATAACTATGGATATGTTTTAGCAACACCTAAAAAAGGTTGGGCTGATTTTGACTTTTTAGGGAGTGTTAAAGCACGTTATCAAATTCCAATTGCGTGGACAACGGATGTTAATGCTGCTGCCTATGGCGAATTGAAGAAAGGTGCAGCACAAGGAAAGAATAGCTGTATCTATCTAACCGTTGGTACTGGGATTGGTGCAGGTGTTGTTTTGAATCAAGATATCTTTTCGGGGATTGCTCATCCGGAAATGGGTCATATCTGGGTGAAACGTCATCTAGACGATACTTACGCTGGTACTTGTCCTTATCATGGGGACTGTTTGGAAGGTTTGGCGGCTGGTCCTTCATTAGAAGCAAGAACCGGAATCAAAGGTCAAGATTTACCGGTAGACCATCCTGTGTGGGATATCCAAGCATTCTATATTGCACAAGCTTTAATCAACTATACATTAACTTTAGCACCAGAAAAAATTATCCTTGGTGGTGGCGTAATGAACCAAGATCATTTACTACAAAAAATTCGCCAACAATTTGTTGAATTAATGGCAGGATATATGGAAGTTCCAGAAGCTAGTGAATATATTGTTCGCTGGGGCTTGCCGAATGAAAGTGGGATTATTGGTAGTTTATTATTAGCCGAAAAAGAGTATCGACAAAAATAAAATTTCAAAAAAGTGGTTGAAATAAGAGCAGTCAACTCTGATAGATAAGAAGGATAATCTGGAAATAGCTTTATCTGTTTTTGAGATTATTCTACTCATTTTTGAGAGATTTGCTTTCGAAAAGCCATTTATTCGTAAAAAAGTGTCTGGAGCATAATCATTTTGATTAATGTCACAGACACTTTTTTGTTTTCTCAAGGCCTACCATAGTCCAGGAGTTGCTCTAGCGATAATCGTTTCTTGTGTGAATGGATGTGTCAAATGAAGTTCAATTGCGTGAAGCATCATTCGTTGCGCTGGCCGTGACTGATAAAGTGGATCGCCTACAATTGGATGACCTAGGCTTTCGAGATGAACCCGAATTTGATGTGTCCTCCCAGTAGATAAAACACAATAAATTTGTGTTTGTGTCGGTAGATTTTTTGCAACGGTTACGCGGGTTGTTGCTGTTTTCCCGTTACGTTCATCAATGACTTGTTTTCGTCGGTTGTGTCGATCGCGTCCAATTTTCTTGGTGATGGTGATATCTTTGGTTAACTTTCCCCAAACGATAGCTTGGTAGCGTCGATAAATCTTCTTTTGTTCGACTAATTGGCTTAAAATAGGCAGAATAAATGGGTTTTTAGCGAATAAAATAGCACCACTGGTTTCTTGATCTAAGCGATGTACAACATATGGTTTCTCATCTTTCGGAGCTAGATAAGCAGCTAAATCATTCAATAAGGTTCCAGTTTCTTTTGCGTTATTGGGATGGGTTTTTAGACCAGCTGGTTTATTTACAATCACTAATTGATCGTCTTCATAGAGCGTGTGGATTTTTTGAGGATCACCAAAGATGATTTCTTGATGACTGTAGTCACTTTCTTCAAAATGCAAAGTAATTGTGTCGCCACCGCGGATTTCTGAATGAAAAGGAGCGGGCTGCGCATTTACCCAAACATTTCTTCGGGTACGCAAAAAATGACGAACTTTTTTTGGTACTAGCCATTCTCGCTCTAATAATTCTTGGATAGTTGTTGCTGAGTGATCAGCGGGTAATGTAATTGTGATTTCCATAAAGGAGCTCCTTTCGTCGAAGTCAGTTTTATTTTACCATTTTTAAAATATATTTAAGAAAAAGATTAAATCAATCAACTACTTATTATGCTAAACTACCGTCATTAACTACAAAACTTACATCTTAAGCAGGAAGAAAGGCGCAGTTAGTTGTGGTAAACTGACCGTGTGAATAAAAAGATAGGAGAACATGCAAATGGATTTTCAACGCGTTTGGGAAAAAATAAAAGCTTCTTTGATTAGCTTTTGGCGCTGGATTAAGCCATATTTGAGCCGATTTCATAAATGGCGAAGGCGGATTTGGAAAAAATATCATATCAATAAAGTTATTCTTTTGTTGGGACTGATTTTTATTTTGGTAACGAGTGTTTATTTGTTTATTTTAGCAAAACAAGCAAATGTGGAGACTTTAAAATCAGGATTAAGCCAATCTACTGTTATTTATGATAAAGATAATGAAGAAGCAGGTACACTTTATGCTCAAAAAGGGACTTACGTAGAACTAGATGCAATTTCTCCGTATATTCAGGATGCAGTTATTTCTACGGAAGATCGAAATTTTTATAATCATCATGGATTTGATGTGAAGGGGATTGCTCGAGCAGCAGTTCGTATGCTTACTTCAGGGAGTACCGCTGGTGGTGGAGGGAGTACGATTACGCAACAATTGGCAAAAAATGCGTATTTAACACTCGATCAAACCTTTGATAGAAAAGCAAAAGAGCTGTTTCTAGCGATAGAAATAGAAAAGAAATACAGTAAAGAAGAAATTTTAACTATGTATTTGAATAACGCTTATTTTGGTAATGGTGTTTGGGGTGTTCAAGATGCTGCAAGGAGATATTTTGGTGTCAATGCGAGTGACGTAACATTGTCAGAGGCGGCAACAATTGCGGGTATGCTTAAAGGACCAGGTATTTATAATCCAATTGATAACCCAGAAAATGCTAATAATCGAAAAAACACTGTGTTGAGTGTGATGAAAGAAAACGAAAAAATCACAGCAGAACAAGCCAGTGTGGAGAGCCAAACGAACATTACGGATTATTTAAATGACACGTATACGGATTCGGAATCAGGTTATCGCTATCCTTATTATTTTGATGCGGTAATTGATGAGGCTGTGGAAGCATATGGACTGGATGAATCAGATGTAATGAACAAGGGGTATAAAATATATACTGCGTTAGATCAAAATTATCAAAAGCAGCTAGAAGCGACTTATCAAAATGGACAGCTATTTCCGGCAGATGCTTCGGACGGGGCAATGGTTCAATCTGCGTCTGTTGCATTGAATCCGAAAAATGGTGGTGTACAAGCCTTGGTGGGGCGGCGTGGAGAACACGTCTTCCGTGGATTTAATTTTGCAACACAAATGAAAAGGTCGCCAGGTTCGACAATTAAACCATTGAGCGTGTACTCAGCTGCTTTAGAGTCTGGCTACTTACCTTCTAGTACTTTGCAAGACGCACCACAAAGTTACTATGCTGCTCAAAATTATGATGGTACGTATCAAGGTGAAGTACCAATGTATCAAGCAGTAGCTCAAAGCTTGAACTTGCCAGCTGTTTGGTTACTCCATGAGATTGGTCTTCAAAAAGGGTATGATAAAGCAGAAGAATTCGGGTTAAGCTTATCAAAATCCGATAAATACTATGGTTTAGCATTAGGTGGCTTAGAAAAAGGTGTATCACCGTTAACGATGGCCGGAGCCTATAGTGCTTTTGCGAATGATGGGCAGATGTATTCGCCACATTTGATTACGAAAATCGTTGATTCTACAGGTGCAGTTATTGTAGATAATACGGACAAAAAACCTAAACAAGTGATTTCAAAAGAAACAGCAGAACAAATGACAAGTATGCTGCTTGGCACATTTTCTAATGGAACAGCAGTTGCTGCAAATCCAGCTGGTTATACGGTTGCTGGTAAGACTGGTACTACGGAAACGAATTTTGATGCCACTAAAGCAAATGATCAATGGATTGTTGGCTATACACCAGACGTAGTTATTTCAACTTGGATGGGTTACGAAGAGTCCAGCGAATTGCACTACTTAGAAGGGACGAGTGGGAATGTTGTGGGCCGAGTCTTTAAGTCTGCTGCAGAAGGAATCCTTCCTTATACTTCAAATACAAGTTTTAGTGTCGCAGATGCGTATGCAACAGGCGGAGAGGTCGTCCCAGCAGATCAAGTGGGCAATCCATCAGAAGCAGAGGACAATGCTGGGAAATGGAAAGAAAACTTAGATCAATATGGCGAGAAAGCAAAAGAAGGATTGAAGAACTTTGGTGACTTTGTAAAAGACGGCGTACAAGGAATTGGCGATGCAGCCAAAGATTTGTGGCGGAAATATCAAAGTGAGTAGTTCTTTGAAAACGGATAGCTGCATGTTACAATGAACTCAACTACTGAAAGAAAAGAGGCAATATTATGTCAAATATCTATGATAGCGCGAATCAAATCGAACGCGAAATTCGTGAACTTCCTGAATTCAAAGCTTTACAAGAAGCATACGGTAAAGTAAAAGAAAACAAAGAAGCACATGAACTATTTAAAAACTTCCAAGCAATGCAAATTGAATTACAGGAAAAACAAATGCGTGGCGAAGAATTCTCTGATGAAGATGCAATGAAAGCGCAAGAGATGGCTATGAAAATTCAATCAGAATCAGTTATCAATGATTTAATGGAAAAAGAACAAGGTTTTAGTACAATTATCAATGATTTAAATCGAATCATCATGACACCAGTACGTGACCTATATAGCGAATAATTAATAGTAAACAAAAAAGAGCAGGGCTGATTGGAAGTGCAACTACTTTTTGATACAAAATAAAAAGAGCAACTCAATTTGATCTTGATAATCGGTAATCAACGGGGGAAAGATACCCCAATTTGGCTAAAATTCTATTATTATTCCAAAAATAGATGTATTTTTCAACGATATCGATTACTCTAGTATTAGAGCTTATTGGCTCTTTTGTGATATAGAATGTTTCAGACTTTAGTGAGGAATGAAACGATTCTATTGGTGCGTTATCTGAAGGAGTTCCCTTACGGGACATACTTTGGATAACGTTTTTTTGTTTGACTAAATCACAGAATTTTTTTGCTGTATACGTAGATCCCTGATCACTATGCAAAATAGCTTGTTTTGGTAGATCGTCTAATTGATTAAATGTATCAATCGCTAAATTGGTATCAGGATGTGAAGATATCTTGTACGCAACGATTTCACTGTTAAACATGTCCATAATCGTTGATGAATAAAGCATACTACTTCTCCGAAAGGAAGGTACGTAATATCTGTCGTTAATTTTTGTAAGGGGCGTTTGGCATTCCAATTCTTTTGGATAAGATTGTCAAAAGCTTTGTGCTGAGGACCTGTATGACGATATTTTTTGATTTTTGCTATACAATTCCAGCCTCTGTGTTTCATAATACGCGCTACTTTGTTAATACCAATCACGAGTTCGCGACTCAAAAGGGCATGTATTTTTCGATAACCAAATAAAAAATGATTTTCTTGAACCAATTGATGAATTCGTTCTTCGACAGATGTTAAACTTAAAGGTTTCAGCTTCCTGTTTCTATAGAAAGTACTTCTTGATAATCCAAATAACCGTGTCAACTTAGAGATTGACAACTGTTTTTTATGCTTTTCAATGAAATGAATAATATTTTCTTTTGTCACCACCTTTCTTTCGAAAAGAATTTTTTTACCAATTCTAACTCTTTTTTTTCCTCTAGGACTTTAGAGATAGAGAGTTCTTGTTCTATGGGACGCCCTGAAGAAGCTTTTAAGCGATGAATTTCTCCATTCAAATACCACTTCTTCCAAGTATATATTGTTCCTTTTCCTAGGATATTGAATTCTTCTTGCAGAGAAGAAGGTGACTCTCCATCCAATAAACGCTCAACAATTTGAATTTTTAATGTATCTGGATAATAGTTATCCTTTGCCATTAGAAAAACACCTCCAAATTTATTTTACTAAATTTGAGGTGCTCTTTTTTAATTGTATCTAATTATAGTGTCAGTTCCCGATTGCAGTCCTGCTCTTTTTTTGCTTCCAGCTAAGTGAAATTCTTTCTCTAGTTTTTTATCAACCAACATAATGCAAGAAAATAACAATATTGTGAATATAAAAATAAAAAAATGGAGTGTATAATTTTGAAAACGATTACTAAAAAGAAAAAGGAGTGATTGGAATGCTTTCGCAACAAGCAGTTTCTGAGGAGACAATCAATAAGAAAACAAGTGCGTTTGGTTTGAAGGACAAAATTGGTTACATGTTTGGTGATTTAGGGAATTGTTTTATTTTAGGATTGGTTAATAGCTTTTTGATGATTTATTACACAAATGTCCTTGGCGTTTCTGGAGCAATAGTAGGTACGCTTTTTCTAGTTTCAAGAATTTTAGATGCATTTGCGGATGTTTTCGTTGGACGGCTATGTGATATTTCTAAGCTAACAGAAGTTGGACGATTTATCCCGTGGATTCGCCGAATGAAGTATCCGTTTTGTACCGTAGTAGTTCTAATGTTTTTGCCTATTATTCAGCATTTACCAATGTCGGCCAAGATGATTTATATTTTTGTTTCATACATTGTGTATGGTATTTTTCTTTCAACAATTAATATTCCTTATGGGGCAATGGCGGCAGCAATCAGTTCAAATCCGGATGATCGGTCTTCGTTGTCGACTTTCAGAAGTATTGGATCAGCAATCGGTGGATCAACTACGGGTTTCTTTATTCCAATATTAATGTATACGCAAAACAAAAATGGTCAACAGATTGTCTCAAGTGAACGATTTTTCTGGATTGCCATTAGCTGTGCGTCAATAGCTTTTCTAGCATATATCTTAACTTGCAAGCTATCCACGGAGAGAGTAAGAGTAGAAAAAAAGAAGAGATTCAAGCAACCAGGCTGGTTAAAGGCTTAATTTCGAATCGTGCACTAGTAGTACTAGTTGTTGTGGACATTTTTATTGTGATCAATCAAATTTTAGCTGGGACAAATATGACTTATTTATTTAATGACTACTTCCATAATAAAGAAGCAATGTCGATTGCTTTATTATTCACGTATGGAACGGTCGTTGTATTGGTTCCTTTTGCAACGGCGTTGACAAGATGGTTTGGTAAGAAAGAAGCAAGCGTTGTCGCTCTAATGTTTTCTTCTATTATGTATTTATTGATGTATTTTTTACATATTACAAATGCATGGGTATACTTGTTCCTACTATTTATTGCGACATTGGGATCAGGATTATTCAATTTGATGGTGTGGGCTTTCATTACAGATGTAATTGATTATCATCAATATACAACGGGGTTACGTGAAGACGGAACAGTTTACGGTGTCAATTCTTTTGCTAGAAAATTGGGACAAGCATGTGCAGGGGCAATTGGTGGTTTTATGTTAACGATGATTGGCTATCAATCGTCTTCAGTAGGCGGAACAATTCAGTCAGCTTTAGTACAAGAACGTATTTATACGATTGCTAATTTATTGCCAGCAGTTTGTTTGCTATTATCTGCGGTGATTTTACTTGTTGGTTATCCACTCAATAAGAAAGAAACGATTAAAATGGGTGAAAAATTAAAACAAATCAATCATTAAGTTGTGAAGAGATAGAATTTAAAATTAGGTCAAGCGAAATGTAAAATTTTGCTTGACCATTCTTTTTTTTAATGATAGAGTAAATGAGTTGTTGAAAAACAACTAGAAGTAAAAAATAATTTCAAAAAGTTATTGACATGTGGATTATCACATGATAAGATAACTAAGTCGTTTGAAAAGGACTGCTTATGAAGCTTGATTTCATCAAGAAAAACTTCAAAAAAGTTCTTGACAAATAACAAACGATGTGATATGATAAGTGAGTTGCTGAAAGATTTCTCAAACGAAATCAAAAAAACTTTTTAAAAAAAGAGTTGACATTCAAACGTCACTCTGATATGATATAAAAGTTGCTACGGCAATTCAAGTAGACCTTTGAAAACTGAACAAAGTAAGACAAACCAAATGTGTAGGGCGTCTTGATTCAATTCAAGACAACAAACATTTTTAAACAGCAAGCAATATGCTAGCAAACAAATTGAGCTTAACAATCGCAAGATTGTTCTAACTTTTATTATGAGAGTTTGATCCTGGCTCAGGACGAACGCTGGCGGCGTGCCTAATACATGCAAGTCGTACGCTTTTTCTTTCACCGGAGCTTGCTCCACCGAAAGAAAAGGAGTGGCGAACGGGTGAGTAACACGTGGGTAACCTGCCCATCAGAAGGGGATAACACTTGGAAACAGGTGCTAATACCGTATAACAATCGAAACCGCATGGTTTTGATTTGAAAGGCGCTTTCGGGTGTCGCTGATGGATGGACCCGCGGTGCATTAGCTAGTTGGTGAGGTAACGGCTCACCAAGGCCACGATGCATAGCCGACCTGAGAGGGTGATCGGCCACATTGGGACTGAGACACGGCCCAAACTCCTACGGGAGGCAGCAGTAGGGAATCTTCGGCAATGGACGAAAGTCTGACCGAGCAACGCCGCGTGAGTGAAGAAGGTTTTCGGATCGTAAAACTCTGTTGTTAGAGAAGAACAAGGATGAGAGTAACTGTTCATCCCTTGACGGTATCTAACCAGAAAGCCACGGCTAACTACGTGCCAGCAGCCGCGGTAATACGTAGGTGGCAAGCGTTGTCCGGATTTATTGGGCGTAAAGCGAGCGCAGGCGGTTTCTTAAGTCTGATGTGAAAGCCCCCGGCTCAACCGGGGAGGGTCATTGGAAACTGGGAGACTTGAGTGCAGAAGAGGAGAGTGGAATTCCATGTGTAGCGGTGAAATGCGTAGATATATGGAGGAACACCAGTGGCGAAGGCGACTCTCTGGTCTGTAACTGACGCTGAGGCTCGAAAGCGTGGGGAGCAAACAGGATTAGATACCCTGGTAGTCCACGCCGTAAACGATGAGTGCTAAGTGTTGGAGGGTTTCCGCCCTTCAGTGCTGCAGCTAACGCATTAAGCACTCCGCCTGGGGAGTACGACCGCAAGGTTGAAACTCAAAGGAATTGACGGGGGCCCGCACAAGCGGTGGAGCATGTGGTTTAATTCGAAGCAACGCGAAGAACCTTACCAGGTCTTGACATCCTTTGACCACTCTAGAGATAGAGCTTCCCCTTCGGGGGCAAAGTGACAGGTGGTGCATGGTTGTCGTCAGCTCGTGTCGTGAGATGTTGGGTTAAGTCCCGCAACGAGCGCAACCCTTATTGTTAGTTGCCATCATTTAGTTGGGCACTCTAGCAAGACTGCCGGTGACAAACCGGAGGAAGGTGGGGATGACGTCAAATCATCATGCCCCTTATGACCTGGGCTACACACGTGCTACAATGGGAAGTACAACGAGTCGCGAAGTCGCGAGGCTAAGCTAATCTCTTAAAGCTTCTCTCAGTTCGGATTGTAGGCTGCAACTCGCCTACATGAAGCCGGAATCGCTAGTAATCGCGGATCAGCACGCCGCGGTGAATACGTTCCCGGGCCTTGTACACACCGCCCGTCACACCACGAAAGTTTGTAACACCCGAAGTCGGTGAGGTAACCTTTTTGGAGCCAGCCGCCTAAGGTGGGATAGATGATTGGGGTGAAGTCGTAACAAGGTAGCCGTATCGGAAGGTGCGGCTGGATCACCTCCTTTCTAAGGAATATTACGGAGACTACACACGTTTGTCATCATTACTTTGTTCAGTTTTGAGAGGTTTACTCTCAAAACACTTTGTTCATTGAAAACTGGATATTTGAAGTAAGATCAAAACAAACCGAGAACACCGCGTTGAATGAGTTTTTTAATAAGTTCAATTGCTTATTTTTCTTGACTAGTTTCTATCGCTAGAAATGATGTCAAAACCCAACCGTAAGGTTGATAAGGTTAAGTGAATAAGGGCGCACGGTGGATGCCTTGGCACTAGGAGCCGATG